>CAYYUS010000256.1:0-4795 GCA_964474925.1 uncultured Akkermansia sp.
CAAAAAAGTAGCGGTAAATGAAGAATTTGTTTTTGAAGAAGAAACGCATCCGCTGATCGGATTTACTTTAATTGATCAGAGTTTTGGCGAAGTTGGAACTATAACTGATATAGATGATACCGGCGCAAATCCTGTTTTTAATATCGATCATAAAGGCAAACAGGTTATTTTACCTTATAACCAAGATCTTGTAATTGCTATTGATGAAGCCAAAAAGACGGTAAACTACAGGGCCCCAGAGGGTTTGATAGAGATGTATTTGGGTTAAAGAAATAAAGTTAATTTCAATTGTTTTATTTGTAATGAACTATAACATTACTTGCCTCTTTACGCTTTATATCAGGAACCATAACCTTGTCGGCAGGATATCCAATTGGGATCAATAGAAAAGGTTTTTCATTAACCGGCCTATTTAATAATTTACATAAAAAATTCATTGGACTCGGCGTATGCGTTAATGCAACTAATCCACATTGGTGAATGGCTTGCAATAAAAAACCACACGCTAACCCAACAGATTCTGTAACGTAATAATTTGTTTTCTTAATGCCATCTTCCAGATCATAAGATCTTTTAAAAACTATTATTAATGCAGGGGCATCCTCCAAAAATGGTTTATGCCAATCCGTTCCTAAGTAGCTTAGATCATCTAACCATTCTTGAGGCATGCGGCCATTATAACTTTCGTATTCCTCCTTCTCGGCCTCAACTCGTATTTGTGATTTCAATTCGGGATTAGTAACCACACAAAAGGTCCAAGGTTGTTTATTAGCACCTGATGGAGCCGACGATGCCGTCATTATTAAATTCTCTATTACTTCTATCGCAATGGGTTCTGTAGAAAATTCTCTCACAGTCCTTCTGCTATTCATAAACTCATAATAGCGCTTGCTCTCACCTAATAACTCATCTTTTTTTAGAGTTTTTTTTGAATAAGGGATAAACTTCGCTTCCATAGGTTAAACGCTAATATTTATGCAAGAATGTGTTTGTGTTCCGAAGTAAAGAATAAAATCGTAGAAAATTGGCATGAGACAATAAATAAAAAAGGGGCTTAATTCTCTTTTTGAGTCTAAGCCCCTATTTAGCGGTGAGAGAGAGATTCGAACTCTCGGTACGGTTTCCCGTACGCATGTTTAGCAAACATGTCCTTTCGGCCACTCAGGCATCTCACCTAAAATCGAACCGCAAATGTATATAATTTTTATTAAAAAAGGATGATTTTTCAGGAATTATAGAGTTTTTGGAGTCAAATTTATAAAAGAAGACAGAAGTCGTTTCCCTTCAATTCCAGCACTTTCCATTGAATTAACATTCTTTTATACAGAATATCTATCTTTATCTCATCTCAATTAAAAAGCTCATGAAAAACCTGATCATTGTATTTACTTTTTTATTCTCTCTTTCATGCTCTGCACAAAAAAGCGGTAGCAACAAAACAGGTGGTGTAAAACCTGTGCGTGTTACTGTAACAGGAAAGTTAATGCAAACGCAATCCTATTGTGGAGGAATGGCTCCAACGCCTGAAATGGAAGCGCAGTATCAAAAAGCATTCCCTTATTCAGTCAAAGTTTTTTATGTGAGAAAAGGAAAGGTAAATTCAACCAAAGCAGAAGTGATCACAAGTTTTACCGTTGACGCTAAAGGAG
This sequence comes from uncultured Akkermansia sp., assembly GCA_964474925.1. GTDB lineage: Bacteria > Bacteroidota > Bacteroidia > B-17B0 > Aurantibacillaceae > Aurantibacillus. The sequence goes on from CAYYUS010000256.1 coordinate 1,650, forward strand.
AATTTTCATTTCAAATAACTCCCGGAACATATAGCATCATTCAAGCAAAACAATTAAAGCCTTTAACAAGAGCGGATCTTAAATCTACCGAATCATTGCAAGTAGATGCAAAATGCATGAAAGCGTGGTGGGCTAAACCTTATTATTTATTAGAGGTAAAAACAACTAACATCACAATCCCTGATTGGAACATTCATCATCCGTGTTTTGTATCCGGCGATATACCTTGCATAAGTTATACCGGGCCAATGCCTCCTTAAATTTCTCATGCATTTTTTATTATCTTTAGTAATTAAATGCAAGCTCGATTTTTATACGCTTTATTTTTTTCAATCCTTTTTTTAAAAGTTGCTTCACAACCGTGCCCGCAACTTTCTACCTATTTCGGTAAAACGCAAATAGAGGAGTTTAAAGGCGTATGCAAGGATAGCAAAGGAAACATTTACGCTATTGGAAATACTACGAGCAATGATCTTCCTGTAACCGCCGGCGCTTTTCAAAGTACTTACAAAGCAAATTACGAAGCCTTTATTGTAAAATTTGATTCGTGTGGCGCGTTAATATGGTGTACATATTTTGGAACAAATGGTTTTGATTCGGGAGAAAAGATTGCGTACTCAAATTTAGACAGTAGCATTGTTATTACAGGATATACAGACGGAACAGATCTTGATACAACTTACAGTTGCTTTCAACCAACAAGCAATGGAATGAACGATTGTTTCCTGGCAAAATTTAATTTGAATGGCCAGGCAAAATGGATCACGTATTTCGGCGGAACGCAATCTGATTTTTCGTATGCAATTTCTATCGACTCAAAAAGTAACATCATCATTGGCGGAACATCATTAAGTCCAACCATTCACACAACAACACTATCCTTTCAACAAAATTTAGTGGGAGCAGTAGATGCTTTTATTGCGCGCTTCAATAGAAATGGACAATTAAAATTCTCAACGTTCTATGGTGGAAGTAATGCCGAAGATATTCATGATGTAACTACAGATGTTGATGGAAACATTATTGGTGTTGGAGGATCATTCAGTAATAATCTAAATACAAGCGTAGGATGTTTGCAGTCAAGTTCTAATGGTGGAATGGATGTATATGTGATCAAATTAGATTCGGCTGGCAATAGATTATTCTCATCTTACATTGTTGGAACCGGCACTGATGATTCATACGGCGCGTGTACGGATCCGCAGAAAAATATCTATTTAACAGGACATACCACAAGTAACGATTTTTATAAAACTGCAATTTCGCATCAAACGCTTATTGCTGGTAACAACGATAATTATTGTTTGAAGTTAACACCAACCGGTACTTTAGTATGGAGTACAATTTACGGCGGCTCATCTTTTGATTTGAATGTGCATTGTAAAATAGATGCGAATAATAATATCTATTCCTTGATCAATTCTCAAAGCAATGATTTCCCGATGTTAGGAACCGGAAATTATACAGTTTACAATGGATCAAATGAAATTGTAGTTGCAAAAATAAATAGCAATGGTCAATTTATTTGGAGTTCGTACAAAGGAGGAAGTGGCGGAGAAGTTCCGGGAGATCTTGTTTTGTTCAATAACCGAATTGTTATGTGTGGCTCAACATCAAGCGCCGATTTTCCTGTGAATGCAAATAACTATCAATTAACTAACTCCGGACAAGATGATGGATTTCTCACATCGATCTCTTCGATCATAAACATAAATATTGGCGTAAAAAATTATGCCTCTCAAAAGTGTGAGCCTGTTTTAAAAAATAATGGTCAAAATTCTTGCGAATTATACATCCCATGCGAGCACATTCAAAGTGTAATTATTAGTGATATCCTTGGAAGACAAACGCAGCAATTGCAATTACTTGATGGCAATGTAAGTTTAGAAGGTTTGAACAAAAACCAGGTTTATTTTATTTCCGGCTTAGATAATTCAAAAATCAGCGCATTCGTTTTTAAGCTATTTTTGATCGATTTTGGTCAATAATTTGTTAAAAAATGACGATTTTACTTGATTTTTGACAAAAATGACCGTTTTTCATCTTTTCACGTGGCTAATAACTTTCAAGTAATCTTGCCTTGCCCCCTACTAAAAATTTAAAACCTTTTGAGTGAATCCCCTGTATTACTTAGCAAAGCGGAGGCCTTCATCCCTTGCAAATAGGTATATTTAACACAAATTTTAGTTATGTATTTCAAACCAAGGGCAGGAGTTTTAATCGCTATACTTTTTGTAGCGTCGCTCTTTAGCAAATTATATGCGAGTCATGGTATGGCATTGGTTAACCCTGTTATTACAGTAGGTGCAACCTGTGTTACCATTACGGCAAGTTCAAATGCTGCTACCTGCGGTGGCGGACCATATTGGTTACAAGCAGAGATCCGTTGCACAGCAAATCAGTTAACCGGTACTCCTCCGGCAACAATGCAAACGCAATTATTGAACTGGACTGGCCCTGGTGTTACATTTAATCAATTTCCTTGGTTCAACTCACTTTTAAATGTCCCTGGTTATACTTTTCCTACTTGGTCAGATCAGTGTGTTACTGAGCCGTATCATCCTGTAGTAATTTGTTATGCAGGTTTATGTCCAGGTCAAACATATTTTGTTGCAGCACGCGAATGGGTGAGTGGTACTAATAGTGTTGGTCCATGGACTGCACCACTTGCATTTACAGTTCCCGGAATTTTTGTTCCATTAAGTTTTAATATTTCTGGAAATCCTTTGATCTATTGCGCACCTGGGAGTTCAACGCTTAGCATTACAAATGTAGCCGGTGGTTGTGGTCAAACCACTTACACTTGGTTACCAACCATGCAAACAACTTCAAGTATTGTAGTTTCTCCGGTAGTAACAACAAACTATACTGCAGTTGTTTCTACACCATGTAATACTTTACAACAAACTATTCAAGTGCAAGTTGTACCTGTTGTATCTGCAGCATTTACTCCACTTAACTCTAATGGTTGTATCAATACACCAATTCAATTTAATCACACAGGAACGGCCGGTGTTAGCCATACGTGGGCAGTAACGCCTGCTGCAAACACAACGCTTACAACAAACTCATCTATTAATCCCGTCATAACGTTTGGGCAGGCGGGTGTTTACACCATTTCACATACGGTAGCTATTGGTTCATGT
>CAYYUS010000257.1:0-4783 GCA_964474925.1 uncultured Akkermansia sp.
AGTATCCGCTTCAAATTTATGCTGAATTAAAGTTCGGTAGATCTCATTTAAATGCTCCATGCTTTGTTTATAGATCTCTGCTCCACCAATAATAAATACTTTCTCTTCGTTCTTGCATTGATCAATAGCTTCCTGAATGCTTCCATAAACATCAGCACCTTCCACTTTATAATTTGAGTTGCGCGTTATGATCACATTTCTTCTGCCCGGTAATAAACGACCAATCGATTCGTAGGTTTTTCGTCCCATAATAATTGGCGAGCCCATTGTAACGGTCTTAAAAAATTTAAGATCGGCTGGTAAGTGACAAAGTAATTTATTATTTAAACCGATAGCATTATTAAGATCGGTAACTACAACAGCAGATAAGATCATATTATCTTGGAAGCTTAATAAGCTGTCCTGGTTTTAAGCTGTTATTCTTCATCTTATTCAGATCCTTTATGGTTTGCGATTCAACCCCGTATTTTTTAGAGATACTGTACATCGATTCGCCAGCCTTAACTTTATGCCAGCGGAACACCGACTTCTTTACTGAAGCTAATTTTTGATCTTTAGAAGCACTTGTATCTGAATTAGAAGCTTCATTTTTTACAACAAGCTTTGGATCATTATCAATTTTTTCGGGGACATAAATAGTTAGTTTTTTACCGGCTCTTACCCCTTTTCTACCAATGTAATTCCACGATTTGATATCGGCTACACTTACGCCGTATTTACGAGCGATGGTGCTTAATTTTTCTCCTGACTTAACTGTATGAGTCTTTTTAATTTCTTTATATGCCACAGGAACCATTCCTTGCATGGTTTGTTGTGCTTGAATAGCGGCGTAAATATCTTTTTCGTTGGTTAAGAATGTGCCGATCTTTGCTTTTGGCAAACACATGCTATTACCGCCGGAAGGAATTACATTCTTGCGATACTGAGGATTAAAATACTGAACCTCTTCTGTTGAAATGTCAAGCGCCTGACCAATTTGCTCGAACGACATTTGTTCTTTTACAATAACCGTGTCAACTTCAAAATATGTTTTGCGAGGCACAGCTGGATAAATATTATGCTCAGCAGCGTGATTCATTACATAGTTTGCGGCAATAAATGCAGGAACATACCCTTGTGTTTCTAAAGGTAAGAACGGACGAATTTCCCAATATGTTTTTTTACCACCGCTGCGACGAATAGCTTTGCTAATAGTACCCGGACCTGCGTTATAAGCTGCTAATACCATTTGCCAATCGTGGAAGATTCCATATAAACTTTTTAAATATTCCGCCGCTGCAACAGTGGCTTTGTATGGATCGCAACGATCGTCGATATACGACGACACATTTAAATTATACATTTTCCCTGTAGGATACATGAACTGCCATAAACCCATAGCACCTGCGCGCGATTTAGCATAAGGAATAAGCGCGCTTTCAATTACGGCCAAATGTTTTAATTCTAAAGGAATATTATAACGATCAAAAACCTCTTCGAACATTGGGTAATACAATTGAGAGATCCCCATCATTCTACTCACGCTTTCGCGTTTACGAACCGTGTAAAGATTAATAAAGCCTTTTACGTGCTCATTATATACCAGGTCAAAAGGTGAGTTCACATCTAACTTAGCAATTCGGGTTTGAAAGGTATAATCATCAAAACGCGGAACGCTATCGGCTGTGTAATGAAATTTATTAGTTTTAGGGATAACAGGCTTAGAAAAAGCCAGATCGAACATTTTTTGAGAAGCCAAACTATCAAGCAAGGCCGCAATAGGATCATCTGCAACTGCAATTGGTTGCGTTTGGGCACCAAGGTATAAGAATCCCGACAGGAAGAGCCCAACCAACTTTATTTTGCTATTTACTTTCATCTCCTGATTTATTTAACGCTGTATAAATAAAATAGTTACATATTTAATACTTAAATTTTACATAAGCAAGTTACAATATCATAAAAAAAGCCATTCGGCAGGCCTATTGAGCCTTATATTTTTTAACTTTGTAATGTGAAGATCAAAGAAGAGATTGAGATACCCGAGTGCTATTTTGAGCGCCATCCTATGGTTGTAGCGGGTTCTGTGGTACTTAGCACAGGTTTAATAGGCACTGTTCTATACTTATTTCTGTATAAAGATTTCTACCAACATGGCTGGGCTTTAGTTTTAGCGCCGCCTGCTGTTGTATCGGGTTTTCAAACTTTACTTTTTATTTTGAGTCCTTACGCCCTTGTTTTTAAAAATAAATTAGAGCTCAAAAAACATATGTTCAGCAATAAGATCTGGTACTTTAACGATATTGAGCGTGTAAGTGAGGTAAGTAACGGTTCCTTTAATGTTATTTACAATGATGGAGAAGTAGAAAAAATGAGTTTGGGCGGAATAAAGCCATCACATTTACAAAAATTACGTGATGAGTTACATAAGCACGTGTATTTAAGCTTAGATCAAAGAGATCAGTTGAATTAAAAATCGAATTTATAACCTACTCCCTTTACTGTTTTGAAATAATCCTCGCCAATTTTTTCGCGAAGCTTACGAATATGAACGTCAATGGTGCGATCGCCAACAACTACTTCATCTCCCCACACTTGCTCTAAAATATATTCGCGTGTAAATACTTTTCCGGGTTTACTACTCAACAAAGAAAATAATTTGAATTCCTTTTTTGGAAGATTGATCTCTTGATCACCTTTATAGATCATATGCTTTTCTTTATCGATCCTTACATCACCAAATGCAACACTTGTTTCGGTAGAAGTATTGGATTGTAATCTACGAAGCAATGCTTTTACTCTACTAATAAATACGCGTGGCTTAATAGGTTTAGTAATGTAATCATCAGCGCCAACTTCAAAACCTGCTATTTGTGTATAATCTTCGCTACGTGCTGTAAGAAAAGCGATCAACACATCTTTTATCTCTTTCACTTCGCGAATCTCTCTGCAAGTTTCAATACCATCCATATCCGGCATCATCACGTCGAGGATAATAAGATGTGGATGCTCCTTCTTTGCGATCTCTATCGCATCTTTTCCATTATTAGCAGAAAAAATAGTGTAGCCTTCCTTCTTTAAGTTATAACCCAGAAACTCTACGATATCCGGCTCATCATCAACAAGAAGTATTTTATAGTTAGAACTCATAATTAATCTGGCACTAAGGTACCCAATTATTAAAGGTTATGAAGTTAATAAATCATTAAATTAATACTAAAGATATGTAAATAATATTAACTTTTTGGTAACATAAACTTTAGGTGCGAGTAATTTAAGCGCTTTTTCTTTGCAGTAAATACTACCACATGCAAAAAGCACTTTACATAGTTCTGTTCACCTTTGTTTTTACATCGTTTTTCTCTCAAACAGGAAAGATCTCAGGAACCATTATAGATTCTAAAACAGCGGAAACTTTGCCCGGCGCAATGGCAACATTGGAAGGAACAGGCAAAGGCGCTATTGCAGATTTTGATGGCAAATTCAGCATTTCAGGAATTACACCCGGAAAATACACCTTAATTATTAGTTACATTTCATATGATTCAAAAAAAATTACAGAAGTTGAAGTGAAGACTAACGATGTAATTGATGTGAATGTGTTGCTTGATCCTTCTACTTCAAAAGATCTTCAGGAAGTTGAAGTTGTAGTAACATTAAATAAAGAGAACAATACAGCTTTAGTTTTACAACAAAAGAACAATGCCAGTGTTAGTGATGGAATTAGCGCAGAAACTATTAAACGTACACCCGATAGAAGTACAAGTGATGTTTTAAAACGCATAAGCGGTGCAAGCATTCAAGAAAATAAGTTTGCTATTATTCGCGGAATGAATGATCGTTATAATGCCGCATATATAAATGGCGCTCCACTTCCAAGTTCGGAAAGCGACCGTAAAGCATTTGCCTTCGATATTTTTCCTGCAAGTATATTAGATAATTTGGTGATCGTAAAAACTGCTACTCCCGAAATGCCAGCCGATTTTGCAGGAGGTATTATTAATATCAATACCAAAAACATTCCCGAAAAAAACTTTCAGTCGATCTCTTTAGGAACAACATATCATACATTAACTACTTTCAAGAATTTTAAAACATACGAAGGCGGTAAATACGACTGGTTAGGCTTTGATGATGGATCGCGCGCACTGCCCTCTACAATACCATCTACAAAAGATTATCCCAATTTAAATGCCGATAAAGCATCATTAGCAAAACAAATGACGCCTTCCTGGAAAATTGATACAGATAAAAAGGCCGGCTTGCCAATTAATTTACAATATTCATTAGGACAAAACTTTAAACTGTTCAAGAATGACTTTGGGATTGTTTTTGCCTACACTTACATAAATAATTTTACGCGCACGCAAAATATCCGACGTGAATTTGAAGAATCAGGAACCGGTATCATAAAACGATATGAATTAGTTGATACCATTTACAATAAAACAGTACTAAATAGTTCTTTACTTAATTTTGCTTACAAAATCGGAAGCAATAACCAATTAAGCTTTAAAAACCTATTCAGCATCAACTCAGAAGATCGCTTGAGCATAAGAAAAGGCGTTAGAGAATTAGACAACGACCCTCATCAATTTGAAAAATCGTCTAACCGCTGGTTTACTCAAAATCGTCTTTATTCAGGACAATTAGAGGGGACGCACTTTATAGCCAAGCCAAAAATAAAAATTAATTGGGTGGGCGGATATAGCGATGTTGCCAGAAAAATTCCAAACTTGAGAAGAATTGTATATCAAAAACAAGCTTTAATGGAAGATGACACCAATTCGGTGTACGCCGCCGT
>CAYYUS010000258.1:0-4776 GCA_964474925.1 uncultured Akkermansia sp.
AAACGGCTACCGGTTTATCATCCGGCTCATATACAGTTACAGTTACGGATAATAATAATTGTGTAAGTATAGGGGTGATAACAATTAATCAGCCAGCGCAATTACTTATAGCACAAAGTTTAAACGTATCATTACCTCTGTGCCCTAGTGGTACTTTTGTACCAACCATACTAATTGGTAGCAGCTCTTTCTTAGTAATGGGAGGTGTAGGTCCATTTACTTATTTATGGGATAACCTATTTCCCGGATCAAACTCTCCGGCATTAACTGTAGGAACTCACACATTTCACGTTACTGATGCAAACGGCTGCGTAGCTTCATTAACTTTTCAAGTAACAGGTCCCGCAGTTCCTAATTATACCCTAAACACATCACCTGCCTCATGTTTACTAAGTAATGGTTCTGCTACTTTATTATCGCAACCTAACACTACTACTACTACTACGTTCTGGACAATCAGCTCATCAACTCTTTTACCATCTACAGGATCGGTTAGTAATTCAACGCATTCAATCAATATTCAAAATTTGGGAGCAGGAAATTATACCATTAGTTATACCTTCCCTGCAACTACTTTTTTCGGAACATGCCAGAATACAGCTACTTTCGCAATTGTAAATACTACTTCACCGGTAGTAAGTATTTCACACACAAACGCAAGTTGTTCCAGCAGCTTAGGAGCAGCTTCAGTAAGTGTAAGTCCTGTTGGCACCTACACCTATTCTTGGAGCGGGGGTCAAACAACTCCTATTGTAAATAATTTACCACCAGGCGTTCATACGTTAACTGTTACTGGCAGTTCTGGTTGTTTTGCAGTAAGTACAATAACTATTCTTCCAGGCGGCACACCACCAAATCTTTCTGTGGTATCTCCTGTAACTCTTGCTTGCAATCCAAACACGGTCATCATAACTGCATCAAGCACGGCAACTGCTCCAGTCACCTACACATGGTCAGGTCCAAGCATATTAAGCGGTTCTGCAACCCAAACTCCTTTGGTTAACCAACCAGGTAATTATACTGTAACGGTTTCGCAAGGCGCTTGTACTAACACAGCAATTGTTTCAGTGGTAAGCAATACAAACATCCCCAATATTAGTATCACTAATCCGGGCACGCTTACGTGCTTAACAAATTCTTTGTTAATAGTTGGTACATCTACCACAAGTGGGGTTACTTATTCTTGGTCTCCACAAAACATTGTTACAAATACAGCAATGGTAACAAGCCCTGGTAATTATTCATTATCAATAACCAACACGCTAAGTGGTTGTGTATCTACATCTATTATTGCTGTAAACCAAAACACAATCATACCTAATATTTCCATAACACAACCAGATACACTTACTTGTTTAACTTCAAGCATAGTACTAATTGGTAATTCAACAACTAGTGGCGTAACGTATTTCTGGTCTCCTCAAAATGTTAATACTACTACGGCAGTGGCTACAGTTGCGGGCAATTATTCTCTCATCGCAACCGATCCAACAAATGGTTGTACAAATAACACAGTTGTTGCCGTTGTACAAAACGGAGCTTTCCCAAATATCTCTGTAACGCAACCTGGTACCTTATCCTGTTTAACAACTAGTGTTGTCTTAACCGGCACTAGCACAACCAGCGGTGTAACGTATTCTTGGTCGCCGCAAAACGTTTCTACTAACACTGCCATTGTAATGAGTACGGGCAATTATTTATTTAGCGTTTTCGATCTTGCAAATGGATGCGTTTCCACATCAGTTGTAACAGTTTCACAAAACACCCTTATGCCTACTATTTTAGCGACAGCTTCTAACTCCTTAAACTGTGCCCTTAATTCGTCAACTTTAACGGCAGGCGGCGCAGGCAATACATTTGTGTGGAACGGTGGCGCTCTAAGTAATTCTGCAAATCCCGCCGTTGTTAGTGCGGCTGGCATATACAGTGTTACAGCCACTGATCCAATCAATGGTTGCACAACAACATCAGCTATTACCATTACACAAAACACAACTATGCCAACAGCTTCCGTTTCTTCAACCGGAAATTTAAATTGTAATACTTCCTCAGTTACTTTAACAGGTTCGTCAAATACCGGAGGCGTTACTTATTCTTGGGCGCCGCAAAATGTTACCACCAATACCGCCCTTGCGTTTAGCGCTGGGACATATAGTTTTATGGTATTCAATCCATTTAATGGGTGCTCTTCATTAGCTGCAATAGTTGTAAACAGCACTCCTATGTTCTCAACCAACATCAATGTGATAAACCAAATTAATTGCTTTGGTAGTAATAATGGTGCATTACAATTAAACACCCTTGGCGGCGGCTCAGCTCCCTTTAGTATTACCAACCTAAACAATAATAACGCCATTAGTAATGTTGTTTCATTCCCAGTTAATTTAACCGCATTATCTGCTGGTAACTACTCTATTTTGGTAACTGATGCTAATGGATGTTCTCAAACCCACTTTGCAACTATCAATCAACCTTCAGCTTTATCAATTGGAATTAGTGGTAATACTATTATTTGTGCTGGTCAAAGCTCAAGTGTTATTTCCACCGTAAATGGTGGCACGGCCCCTTATAATTATCTTTGGTCGCCTTCAGGAAGTAATGATCCAATATTAAATACTGCACCATCAGTTAATACGAACTATACCTTAACCGTTACAGATAATAATGGCTGTATATCATTGGCTAGTATCGAAGTGATGGTTAATCCTAAACCGAATGCATCTTTGATCAATGGTAAACTAATTGGCTGCGCTCCTGTATGCGCCAGCTTTAGTTTATCACAAAGTCAGAACAGTGGTTATTCTTATAATTGGTCTTTCGGTTCTGCACAACCAACCCCAACTTTAACTATTAGCAATATATTTAATCCTGAAATTTGCTTTACAACACCAGGGACTTACAGCGCCAATATTTTTATTACAACTCCGTTCGGTTGCTCTACAACTATCAGCTACACAAATTTAATTACCGTATTTCCTAAGCCAATAGCCGATTTTTCTTTCACTCCTATAAAACCAGATATTCTCGATCATCCTGACGTAACCTTTATTAACTATTCTCAAGGTGCAAACAGTTATTATTGGTTTAATGTAAACACACTATTCTCCCAGCAAACTGATCCAAATTATGTGTTTACCGATCCGGGCACGTTCTTAATCACACTTATTGCCACAAATAATCAATGTTCTGATACGCTGAGCAAATACATTACTGTAGCTGATGATTTTTTCTTCTATATTCCAAATACATTCACGCCCAATGAAGATGGCTTGAATGATTATTTCTACCCTGTGCTTTCCGGCAACTTCTCGTCAAAAAATTACAGTTTCGAGATCTTCGATCGGTGGGGTGAACTAATTTATGAATCTCGTGACCCAGCAGAAACAAAATGGAACGGTAATTATAAAGATGAAATTTGTAAGGATGATGTGTACGTGTGGAAAATAAATATTACCAATAATAAAGGCAAAGCCATACATAAAAATGGACATGTAACATTAATGAAATAAATAAATTAGTACTTATAATTATTAAACTAGATCTCTTACAAAGCAGAAACACATGGCGAACAAGTAACATATGCGTTATTTAAACACTTAATAAATAGTCATTTTAACGTTTAAAACCGCATACATTTTAAAAACCTTTTGATACCGATCATTTAATTACTAAATTTAATACTACTAATTCTTAAACTATTGCAAAAAAAATAAAATGAAAAAATTCATTCTAATTATCAGCCTACAAACTATAGTTATTGTTAAAGCTCAAATTGCCGGTTTTACTCTTACAGGAAGTCCAACAAGTAGCAACGGGGCAAGCTGGATCTATCAAGCAACTACCGGTTCAATTACATACGATCTTCAGGGCATTTTATTTGCGCCCGTGGGCACAGGAAATTTTCCGGCGGTAATTATTAATCATGGCACAGGTGGAAATTCAAACGGCTATAGTAAAAATGTTGCCAAAGAAATGGTAAAGTGGGGTTATGCATGCATTGCCACCAATTATACTCACTCAGGTGCTGTACCTTGTGGCTTGCCTGGAGTGTGCAGCGCAACCGTAGATTACGGAGCTAGTACAGCAAACTATCAAAGAGCATTAAAATGTTGGGAAATTCTTTCAAAGCTTGGTTATGTTGACACAACATGTATTGCATCCTTTGGACACAGCAGAGGTGCCTTTTTAACAACAGGATTAGCAGGTACGTATCAAAATAAATTCAGTTGCTTTGGCCATACAGCGGGTGGCGTTGGATTACTTTCAGATGTATCTATGCCCAATATTTCGGTTGGTGCAGCTATCAATAAACCCTATATTTTACATCATGGCACGTCAGATGCTGTTGTTAATATTATCTATGAAAATAGATTGGACTCCATATTAACTGCTAATAGCATTTCACATCAGTATTTCACTTATCCTAGCTATTCGCATGCACAAATTAGTTTAGATTCAACAATGTTTGTTAGAACCAAAGCTTTTTTTAGCCAAAATATTTGTGGCTCATCCACCGAATTAAACAGCCTTTCCAAAAACAACCATTCTTTTATTTTTCCGAATCCAACATCTAACTTTATTCAAACCAATTTAGTTGAAATTACTGAAATACAAATTTTAAGTTTAACAGGGCAAACCCTTTTATCCAAAACGCTTTTGCCAAATGAAAAGATCGATCTATCTTATTTACCAATTGGCATTTACATTGCACGAATCAAAGTTGGAAATCAAATGTTTAATCAAAAACTAATAATACAAGAAAATGAAAAAGGTCAT
>CAYYUS010000259.1:0-4743 GCA_964474925.1 uncultured Akkermansia sp.
AGACTGCCTAGCAACCCATTCTCGTGGAATTTCTTCTTCCACGAACTTGTCCAATATATTCCTCGGCCTTTTTCCGTTCACTTCCCGGAAAATTTATTGGAGTTTACTTTTCTATCGACTTGCTACAACTATACAAAACTTGCCTATTAAATAGAAACTTGCTTAATAATTTTGAATAAAAAGGTTTTCCTTACCGCTTCTACTTTCTTCTTAAAAAATCTAGTCCCCTTTTTATGGAGTACTTTATAAATGAAGCTACGTTCTTAGAGTCTGTTTTCTCGAGAAGCTTTGTTCGGTGTTTTTCAATTGTTTTTTCTACAACTCCGAGTGTAGAAGCGATCTCCTTGCTGGTTTTTCCTTCACATATCAAAGGAATCAGTTCTCGCTCCCGTTTTGTATACTTAACATACTTATTATCGTCGGCTCTGAAAACAAAACACCTTTTACCCAACCGAATATCAAAAATTGCATCGGCTAATGCTTTTACATCGCCCGAAATATAATTCTTAGGCATGTACCCGCTTACACCAAGTTCCTTATAGTGCTCTATAATATTGTTATCATCATATTGACTGGTTATAAGAACTTTTACAAGTGGAAATTTTTCCAAAATAACAAAAAGCGCTTCTTGACCGCTCATTTCAGGCATTTCAAGATCAAGTAGTACAATACCTTTTCGATGTGTTTCAAGTAACATTAATAATTCATTCCCATTTGCGGCTTCACCAGCACAATAAATGTTATACGGTTTCAATTCTTTAACTAGAGCCTCACGGTACAAAGGGTGATCCTCAGCTATAATTACTTTGATAGGTTCACTCATAAAAAGTTCGTTAGTTAAATATAAAACAAAAATTGAAAAACCCCGCTACTTTTGAATTAAATTTAGTAGGGTTAACCCCACTTTTTTTCTTTCCTGTTCAAAACGTCTTTAAAACAGGTTAATATTTATCCTGTACTAAAATTACTGACTAAGCGTTTTGTTATCGTATCATTGTTTGTAGATCGAACAACGGAGATTTTTTTTATTACGAGCGCAAGATTTTTCGATCCTTTACAATGCCGTTGATTTGTGCGATAGCTGGTACTTTAATTTTAAAAACTGTTAAACAAAACGTAACACACCATTAATACTATGTAACAAAATAAGGTGTTCATTCGTTAAGAATTTATTTCCAACAAAAGAATCCATATTATAAAATCCCACTTCAATTAATATCATCTAAAAAATAGTCTATGACATTTACAATAAAAGGAAACGTAAAAACAACCAATACCGATCATTTCAGTTGTTTAGTAATGAGTAATCTGACTGTCTTTATTTACGAGGCCCCATTTAACTCAACTCCAGTTCAAATTGATACGGCTTTGGTAAACAACGACGGTACCTTCACAAAAGAGGTTACTTCAACCGCAAAGGCTTTTCAGTTGAAATTGTATGATACCACCGGCGGAGGTGGTGGTACTATGGGAACTTTGCTAGAGGAGAGTGCAAAATTTTGTCCACATGATGAATTGAGTATAAACTTCGACCTTAACGAAACTCAGCTGGGAGAACCAGTTTTTGATCGGGTTGTTTCAAGGTTAGACGAAGTAGGAATTAGCAGTCCTACTCAAATTATCGATCTTACTGTTGAACAGATCGCGGAGTTGGCTTGCAATATATGTGTAACTGAAAAAACATTAGCCAGAGTAAAAAACTCATATTCTCTTTGGGATGAGTTTGTAGGAATGACACCTCCTGACAATTATACTGAAACAGCCGAACCATGGAGTGATTTTATTAACGAACCAGATACCGCTACTGCCGCAGATCGCGGAAGAAAGATCTTTTTTGCCCTATTAAAGAGCAGTCAAAATAGTTTAGGTGGTATTTTTACAAACTCTCACGAACAGTTTAATCAATCGCTTATTCAGACAGCCGAAGCCAACGAAGTTGAAGCTGGACTCAATAGCGGGACCAACCTTGACAATCTTGAAGGCATAAGGAATGCTTTATTATTGAATGCCGATCATGATGGAAGATATGATGAAGCAAAAATCATTCATCTTTCTGATAATACTTATTCAGAAAAAAATTCCTTACTCAAACAATCATTAGATAATGGAGGATTGTTGGGCATACCGACAACTATTCCACCAGACACGCATCTTGAAAATGCACTAAAAGTTAAGAATATCAGTGAAGTACTTTTAGACTACGCACCTTTTGTTGACGCCTTTATTGATGATAGAGGTGATGATATTGATTTTTTCGATCTCGCAAGCGATGGTCCAGGTGAATTAGAAACGCTTATTACTTCATCAGGAGCTCTATCTCCTGATTACGCTACAGCTGCTGAATATGCAGCTGATATATATGACGGGCTTGGCGATGGTAATCCTTCTGGAAGAATGGTGTATGCACTAGACGGTGCAGGAACCACTATCCCTAACGGTTCAAACATAAGCGATCTCCTATCAGATAATAAAGATTTTAATATACGAGAACATTCAGCCGCCGTGTATTTTACTACTGATGTTGGTCAACCCAATACCATCAGCCAACAATTAATGGATGATACCCTTGCTTTGCAACGCACTTCTCGTTTAGCGGGTGACACTAACGATCTTAGCATGACCTCTACTCTGATAGGATTGAATTTAAACTCATCAAGTTCTATAGTAAATATGGGAGAAAACGCATTTTTGAATACACTGGGCGGAATAGGAACTGTAAGCCCAGATACAGCTAATCGGATTTTTTCGACTGCAAGAGGTATTAATGAAGCCGCTTCGTTCATGGCCTTAAATTATCTACGTTATGAAGGGCCTAATTCACTTATGCCACGAAGTCTTAGAAGTGATAGTTTAACTTTGCCAGGTGGTTCCTTACCACCAAACCTTCCTAACATGACTACAATTTTCGGAAGTATGAATACATGTACATGCGAACATTGCCAATCAGTTTATAGTGCTGCTGCATATCTCACCGATCTACTTAATTGGTTACGCAAAGATGTAACAAATCCATCAGCCAGCATTACCGGATTGACCGCTCTTGAAATAATGGGTGCTTTTGACAGGAGAAAAGACATTCGACATATTCTTCTTACCTGCAAGAACACAAATACACTAGTGCCATATATTGATCTCGTAAATGAAATTCTTTCTGTGGAATTACTAGTTGATGCGGGTCAAACACCAACCCAAATAACAACAGCGCGTCAATCGTTACAAACTATTAAAACTGCCGATGAAATAAGAATTGAACCTGAACACAGATTTACACTAAGCGAGGATCTTCTAAAAAATTATTTCTATACATGGAAATTACCTTACAATGTCGCTTTCGACCAGGTACTATCCTATACGGAAGTGAGCGGTAAAGCATATCACGAAATAGTAACAGATTTTAGTCCACCAAATTTAAAGTATGATGTTATAAGATGGGCAAGGACTGTGCTTAATATCAACAACCAAGAACTTCCTTTATATAATACCAGTAACAGTGGTTCTTCGGGTTACTGGTTGACCTACTGGGGGTCGGCTTCAGCGATCACTACGGTAGGACCTGTTTTAAAAGTTACCGGTCTTTCAATAGAGGAACTGAAAGCAGAATTCAATGCATATTATATTAACGGCACCAATCCGATCACAGTTGTTCCCACAACGGATCTCTGTAATGTCGAGAGTTATACCTTCTCACCTGCATTTACTTCTGCGATAGCTGAGCGCTTTATGAGGTTTTACAAATTACGCCGCAAAGCCGGTTTAACGGTATGGGAAATGGATGTGGCTATAGAATCACTATCTGCCGGTGCAGGTTTAAATAATGCAACTATACAAAAAATAGCCGCGGCGGTATCCTTCTCCAAAGAACATAATATTCCATTCTCAGATCTTATGGTAATGATGGGTGATTTTGCATATGGAAATATCGTGACATCATCAAGTACTGATTTTTCTGAATATTATAATAACAAATTCCTGAACCCTCTATTGCCTTTAAGCATTGTGCAGTTTTTTGACTCAGCTCCGTATCCAACCAACGTTGATGCTTTGAGCAATGAACAAAAGCAATTTATAGCAACAACCTTGGACACAAGCATTCATGTGATAAACGCAATTATCGGATATGCACCTTTAGCATTAACAGGTTCTTTCACCTCTGCGAAACTTGCAAAAATTCACAGGCATGTACTGCTTCTTAAAACTTTTGGCCTTGATCATACTGAAATGGTTTCTGCCATTACATTCTTTGGAGATATTTTTGCCGCCTCAAATAAAATAAAAGCAGCATATGATTTCTCGGAAGCTCTTACAAGGTTCAGGTTGTTGGATGTACCTCTCTTGAAATTCATGGATATTGCCAATGGAACAGGCGACCACGCGCTTGCTTCAACAGTGCTTGATGGGATTGCTAAACCAAGTTGGGAAAGTGTTGAAAAGGCCTTCCAGGAAGCACGCAAAGCCAATCCAGACAAAGACGCAACAGACATAGCATGGACTTCATTTTATAAGGCAGTTCTTGTAAAAGATCTGGCTATACAATTTGACATGTTTGATGCAGACGTAGACAAAATAATAACAGAATATCTTAGTACATGGTTCGCTACTTTTATTGCTGATCCTGATGGAACAACAACAACACGTATTTGGACCAATAAAGGTTCCGCATTCCGACCTGTATTTAGAATTCTTAATCGCGTGGTTCTTCTTAGCGACATTCTAGATATTCAAAAAACAACACTTAATGAGTTA
>CAYYUS010000260.1:0-4727 GCA_964474925.1 uncultured Akkermansia sp.
TCCTAGAATGATCACAAAAAAAATACATAAGGCGAATGTTATCAATTTTCTTGATAAAGATCTAAATATTCATAGATCAATAGAAATATTTAAAAAAATTGGTCACGACACAATTTTAAAAAATGTTGAACTGGACAGCTTTGACAAATACATTCTAGACTATTTTTATTCTGGAATAAAAACTAACTCAGAATTAAACATGTCCAGTTAGAATCTTAAAAAATGACATCACTAATACTTATAAAACCTATGCTAAATTTTATCAGAAATATTTTAAAAGGCAAGACAATCGAACCGATAAGGGAATTCTCATCTGTTGAATTGGAGCAGTTAAAACTGAAAGCACGAATTGCATTAGTAGATGATGACGAAATTACACATGTAAAAAGACTACAAAAGGATGGTTACAATATTGTAGACTTTCCTGATATTTCAGAAATTGACGATTTCATTCGCCGAAAATATCACGTTGTGATTTTAGATATTCAAGGAATTGGTAAAAACCTTTCGGAGACATCTGAGGGGTGGGGAATATTAAAATATTTAAAGTCTGAATGCCCACATCTCGTGGTTATTATGTTTACCGGTGCGGATTGGTCTGTCACTAAATACAAACATTTGGTTGATTTGGCGGATGATTTTATGGGCAAAGACCTTGAGTTTTTGGATTTCAAATCAAAACTCGATGCAGCAATACGCAAAGCATTTTCGCCCAAATTTCACTTTGAAATTGAACGAAAAAAACTATCGCAAGAAATATCAAATACTGAAACTTTTGAAAAAATATCAGCAATCGTTAACAAATATGGCAGAGATCATGAAAAAACATTGAAAGAAGTAAAAAAAATAACGAATAACGACGAGGTGATTAAAGGAGTTAACAATTATCTGTCCATCATTGGTTCTATATTCAAACTATTCTCCACATGAGATCAAACTACCCTTATGCAGAAATTATAAATGGGACTGTGAGTTTTCAGGATGGGATGCTTATAAAGATACCACGGGAGTATCTAAGAGAAAAAAACAAATCCTTAATAATTCCATTTTATAAATCCTTATTGTCTAAGAATATTGAAGAATTAACCATTGGAACGGACCCGATTGGTTTCGATTATGTTATTTATCAAAATGTTTGCAATATAGGAATTCTTATAAACAATACATCTTCTTCATTAATCAATTCAAACAAAAAGAAATACCCAAATAACAAATTTGAAAGGTCTTATTTTATTGAGCGGGTAAGAGATGATAAAAGAATGCAAAATTTTGAAGAATTTATCCCAATTGAAATTGCAACCCAGAATATTCACGAATTACGAAATTTAAATGGCAAGGTCTCAGCGAGCGTAGACGAAATCCTTGACTATTCTACTGATAGTGAATGGGAAGTTAAATTTGATAATGCTGACGATAATATTAAAAAAATATATGTCAGCTCAAGATTAACTAAATTCATTCTTGACAATATCAAATTTTACATGCCTGACTATTTGGACAATTTAAAACCAAATACTGAACGAAAATTTTCAATACACAAATCAGTGAATAAAATCTCGAAGATATTTAGTAATGACTTTAAAAAGAAAAAAATCACCATTCCATTAGAAGGGAATACTTTCAGACAATTACAAGGTGATAAAGAGTTATTTGAAATTGTACTAATGTTACTTACTGAAAATGCCATAAAGTATTCCAGAGATGCTAATTCAATTCAACCAAATATTAAGATTAAAGAAATTGGGGACATAATCGAAATAATTGTTTCGAGTTATGGCTCACTAATACCTGACGAAGATATTCCAAAATTATTTACTAAAGGTTATAGATCATCCGTTCACAAAGGAGTAAAAGATGGTACCGGCATGGGACTACATAATGCCTTTAAAATAATCAAATTGTTTAATGGTGAATTAATTTATTCAAAACTATCAGCTTCACAAACAGACAAAACCACAGGATGGAATATTTTTACTTTAATATGCAAACAGACTGCAACTTAAACAAATTCCTAAGTAACAATATCCACTAAAACAATATGTGTTACTTAAAAATACGAATACTGATAAAGACGGAGGTCAATTAACTCTACTTTCACTCACAAACAATATTATTTTTCTTACAACATCAACCCCAAGATGTTGTTCCATTGCTTTCTTATTTTCTTTTATTTCATCATTACACTCGTAAAGAAACTTCCGTTCTAAAACCGGATCATTTATACACATGCGCGCAGTTTCACCATACACAGATCTTAACTCTATCATTTCTTGTAAAATACCTCTACGCAATTGCTCAACCGACTTCATACGCAAAATTACCTATATATTAAGTGAAAATTAAAAAATCAAGAATAATAATACAGTTTACTTATGAAAAATTAACATCGTTTAGATTTTAGTAAGTTGGGCTAATCTAAGCTATGGCTGCTTTACTTTGTGATGACAATTTTCTCCTTATTCCATAAAACGGTAAGGTTTTCGCTGGTAAAATTCTTAAAGCATAGGCCATCAATAATTTCATCTTGCTTAATCAACTTCGATGAACCGTTAATTGTAACTATTGCGGTTGCAAAACCACTGGCACTATTCTTAACTAATCCCAAATATTTGATGTCGGGTATCACCTTCGCAGTTTCCTCTTTCGGTCTTTTGCTTTCCTTTTCCAATTTAGCGATCGGTTTTTCCTGCTTCGTTACTCCACCCTGTTTTTGAATCCTTCCCTTCGGCTCTTCCTTTAAAAAAGGATCGTCATATGCAAGATCTAATTTATAGTTAATACTATCCTTTAGATCATCAAGTTTTACTGAAACCTCCATTTCATGTGTAATGGGTAACTCCGTTTCGTTGTAGGCAACGTAAAACCTATAGATAAAAAAGCCCCATATCAAAATATTGATGGGAATAAGAATGTATATGCTTTTTTTACTCTTAAGCATTTATGGATTCAGTTTGAATTTTAGTTGGCTACTAAATACCGAACGATTTCCTACAGAGTCAATAGATCGCATACGCCACCAATACGTTGTACTTGTTGCCGGCGGTGGATTATTAAGCGAATTTATAGTTATACTTTGTGTATAAGCCTTAGTAAAACTAATAATGTTTGTAAATGCCGAATCTGTAGCAACAAAAATGCTGTCGTAACGCGCATCCGGAGCTCCTACCCTATTCCACATCAAATTATTAGTTGGTGTAACAACAGCCCCATGTGTAGGAGATGTAAGTATTGGCGCAGAAGGAGCAGTTAGATCAATAGAGAATGTTAGAGCCGTATTATACTGAGAAATACTAAAATCATTTAAAGCCCTTACTTTCCATGAATATAATCCTTGCGAAAGAAACGAGTACGTATACGTTGTAAGTGCAGTTGTTGTATCTTTTATTATACCATTTACAGAGTTCATTAACACTATTTGATAAGACGTTGCCGTATTTAGCGAATTCCAAGAGAAATTCACCTTCTGGTTACCGGTTAAAAAATTAGCTATAGGGTTAATTATACTAACAGTTAAACTGCTTAAATTACTGGTGGTATCTACTTTTAAATTATAAGTTTGGTAAGCGGTGCTTCCACCAGCATTGGTAGCCCTAATTCGCCACTGATAGTTTCCAGGCTGTAAAGTAAGGTTGTATTTAGTTCCAACGATATTTGTATCAGCAACGATCTCTGTTATTGAAGCAAAAGTGGGTTTCACAACTTGTATATTGTATTTTTCTGCTCCATCTAATTCTTCCCACCAAAACGTTATTTTGTTGCCGGTAGTCACCAAATTATTGGAAGGGGCGTTTATTGTAATAGTTTTATCTTCTATATTTTCAACAATAAAATCTTTTTTGCAAGCTGGTAATGCAAGTGCAAAAATGGCTATAGTTATTAAAATTGCATTTTTCATCATGAGGCTTTTTGTTCAAATGATTGAGTAATTATTGTTAGATACAAATTCTTCCGTTTTAATTGAAGATCTTTTATGGTGTAAAACTGCGCCGACATTATCTTAGCAAGGTACTTATGTTCGTTTTCAAGTGTGTAAAGCAATGTAAGAAGCTCCTTAAAATTACCTTTAATAGTGAACGTATTGGTTTGCACTCGCAAATTATCATTCCTAAAAGATGAGTTTGTGGGGATCTCGGTAACTAGGCAAGAATTTTGATCTGCAAATTCAGAAATATATGCAGTAAGCTTATCTCTTACTGATAAAGAATCGCCTTTTGCATAAGCCCTTTCAAATTCGGCCATCTTAGCTTTTAAAACAGGCAGCTCTTTTTCCTTCTCTTTTAACCAGATTAGCTTTTCCTGCTTTTCCTTTATTTCACTCTTTAAAACAAGGGTATCAGAAAAACTAAATTGATACCCCAAGTAAAAAAATAAAAACAAGCTGCCTAAAAGCAAATAACATTTTTTTGTATAGTTGAGTTTTTCTAACATTATTTTGTTGTGATCCTTATTTCAAAGTTTGGTAAAACTGTTTCTTTATTATACGTAAACTTTTCTAAGTTTACCTCTCTCACAAAATTTTGCATTTTCAATACGTTCAACCACTCATTAACCACTAAGCTTTTATTGCAGTTACCTTTTATGATCAACTTCTTGGTTTCAAACCCCACTAAACTATCCTCACTTTCTTCATCTTCCTTTTTAGGATTAAAATATATTTGACTTAAAACTACTTCTGAAGGTATTGTTGAACCAATTCTGTCGGCGTATTCACTTAATTTATTTTTGTT
>CAYYUS010000261.1:0-4725 GCA_964474925.1 uncultured Akkermansia sp.
TTGAAACAATGATACGACCAACGCCAACATCCATCGCATCGGTTGGATCATTCTCGGCATTATATCCTTCTTGAGGATCCATTAAGCCATAAAAATCATCAGAGGCAACACTGTATATAAACGATACTGAATTCTCCGTTTCATAGGTAGGTATAAAATTTGAATTTCCCGGACGACCATTTTTGTTGAAATAAGAACCGCGGCCAAGCAACAGTAAATACTTTGTTGGTTTTCCATTGGCAATACCTCGCGTGTAAAGCATACGTGTAAAATCTCTTATAGCACTGGCATCTATTTTTCCGCTCGAAAATTCGTTATAGATCTGTTCAGGTGTTGCAATAGCATAGGTCAACCCTTCTTCTTGTTGGTGAAGTGTTGCTAAACGATTTGCGTAAGGTAAAAATTGCGAAGGCGAGATGATCACATAATCAGCTTGTGCTAACGCGTGAAGATTTTGATTTTGTACCGTTCCGATATATGTTGGTTTTGGAAGACTACCTGCGCTAAATACCACATATTCATTCAACGAATCGGCATTGGCGTTAAAACTCAAAATATTACCGCTGCTAGTGTAATTTTGTTGATACGGGTTAATGATATCGGTGATGTTCCAAATGGTGGTGCCACTAATGCCATTTGAATTTACATTGTAATTACAAATATTTCCAGGGGCTGATATTCTGCTATCGCGAAATTGAAATGTGCCTCCATTGTAAACTAATTCACGGCGGGCATTGATCGCAACTTTGTCTATCCAACCAACAGTATTTGGGGTTAAGCGACTAACACTAGCTGTGATACTTGTTGCATTATTATTCAGCGCTTTTCCAAATTTTGTATCAAGTACCACAAAATCGGCAAGGTAATTTGAAATGTCGAATCCAATGATGGAGTGATTGTAACTTAAGCCATTTATCGAAACATTGTACTGGTTTGCAACGGTGCCTCTTCCTGCCACGGTTGATTCAGCTCTGATGGTATCACCTGTTACAAAATTATTGTCGCCAAACACAAAACTATAACTTGTGTTCACATCAAAATATTCGCCGTACATGTTGCGTCCGCTTTTTACAAAGTTGATCACATCCACTTCATGGCAATTGTAATAATCATAAGTGGATGTTGAAACGTTAGGAGGATTTACAACAGAATTTTGCGATGCAATACGTTTACCGGCGCCAATATCTACATTCAAATAGTAAAAGGTTGTATCGCTATAAAAATTATTATAAGGGGCAAATAAAAGACCTTTGTAGTTGTAACGTTTATCCCAACGAGTCATGCCTCTTCCGTAAAATAAAACCTGATCGGTAGCATTGAATACATTATCACTTTCACCAACCACAGTGATGGCATTCTCTTCAAGATCATCGTATCTGAACTCTTCATTTTGTTCGGCAAGTATAACGCCACCGTTTCCGTATATGCGAATATTTTTTGGGTTGAGCGTACCCATGTCAATCCCTAAACTATTGAGAAAAATAAAATCTAATTTATAAACGCCGTCTGCTGTGATCGCAAGTTTATACCACTTTCCACTCGCCAATACCGAACTGTTTTTGAAAACGCTTGCATTACCTGTTTTATTCCCACTTGCTATCAGATCCCAAGAAATGGTGAACTCAACCAGCTCGATCACTTCTCCAAGGTCATTTAGTTTGAATGGGATGATCTCGCAAGAACTTATTGTTTCGTTAACGGAGATACCGTGATGTGTTGTGGTTTGAAATTCACCGGTCAAATATTTTCCAAAATTAGCTTTAATTATGTTCGCGGTTTCATTATCAAGCCTTAATTCCGAAACACTAGTTAACTTCGCAATTGCTTTGGTATTGATCGAATTTGTTTTACTTTTAAGGAAATAAGGTAAATTGTTCTTTTTGTGATCGTACAAGGCGTTTTTAACAACTACTTTTTCGAAACTGCTGGCGTTTAATTTAACAATATTGGAAACAGGAATTTTGCCCTTTTCGATAGAAAAACCAGGGTCAATTTCTACTTTTTGTGAGAAAAGGAGTAAATTGGGTAAAAACAAGCAAATAAAAAGCGAAAACCTCATAATGGGAACCGTAATATTAACAAATCTAGAACGGGTTTATAGCAAAAATATTGTTAAGAAAATGTTTTTGTTTTTAAAAATACATTATTATATTTGTAATGTAGGTTTGGCACAGAAATCATGACGAAACGTATTTTATTTATATTGCTTGTATTCTCAGTAGTTTCAAGCGACTTGAAGGCACAGGATCCTCAGTTCACGCAGTTTTATGCGAATCCTTTATACCTTAACCCTGCCTTTGCAGGTACAGCCAGATGCGCAAGGGTTACTATGAACTATCGTAATCAGTGGCCTAATTTATCAGGGCAGTATGTAACCTATTCTGCCTCTTACGACCAACATTTCGACTTTATGTCGGGTGGGATAGGATTGCTTGTTTTAAGCGATGACCAGGCTCGTGGAACTCTTAGAAATACTCAGGCTAGTTTAATTTATTCATATCACGCGGCTATAAACCGTGAGTTTTCGTTAAAATTCGGTATCCAAGCTACTTATTTCCAAAAAACACTCGATAAAGGCCGTTTGAATTTTGGAGATATGATCGATGCCCGTCGCGGTTTCGTTTGGAATACTTCAGAGATCGTTCCTTCATCATCTAAGAAAAACGCCGATTTTACAGCAGGTGTTTTAGGATACAGCAAAAACTATTTCTTTGGATTCTCTGCAGCTCACATCACTCAACCTGATGAGGGACTTTTAGGGGTATCTAAATTGCCTGCAAAATTCACAGGACATGCAGGTTTGATCATTCCACTAGAAAAAGGTAACGAGAGTTACTTATCGCCAAATATCTTATTCCAAGCTCAACAAAAATTCCAACAGTTGAATTTAGGTCTATATTATGTTAAAGGAGCTTTTGTAGCCGGTTTATGGTACCGTAATATGGATGCCGTTATCGCGCTAATAGGTTTACAGAACAACAACTTCAAATTTGGGTATAGTTACGACGTAACTGTCTCAAAATTAAGTGGTAACACCGCTGGATCACACGAAATTTCGTTGCAGATCCAATTCGAGTGTAAGCAAAAAAAGAAGAAGTATAGGACCATCAGCTGCCCATCTTTCTAATTATTTTTGTAACCTTTTAAACTATATAACGTTATAGCCGTTTAAATACAGTAACTATTATGAATATAAATTGGATAAAAAACCGTAAAGCATTGACAGTCATTATGGCTGTTGCTGTGGTTTCGTGTACCCAGGAGCGTTCACCGGCAACCGGTTGGGCTTATAATGACCCAACTAATGGTGGTTTTGAAAAGGTGCCTTATGAAGAGCAAGAGACCGGCCCGGGACTTGTATTAATAGAAGGTGGAGCCTTTACAATGGGTCGTACTGAACATGACGTTACTTACGAGTGGAACAATATTCCAAGAAAAGTTACTGTTTCTTCATTCTATATGGATGAGACCGAAGTAAGCAACTTCTCTTATTTAGAGTATTTATATTGGACAGGACGTGTGTTTGGTCCTACTTTTCCGGATATCTATTATAAAGCCCTTCCTGATACTTTAGTATGGCGCGAAAAGTTAGCTTATAACGAGCCCTATGTAGAGTATTATTTACGTCACCCTGCTTACCGTGATTATCCGGTTGTAGGTGTGAATTGGTTACAGGCAAATGATTTTTGTGCTTGGAGAACTGACCGTGTTAACGAATTCATTTTAGTTCGCGAAGGTTTATTAGAGCATACACCAAGTCCTTCTGATCAAGATTATTTCTCAACTGAAGCTTATTTATCAGGTAAATGGCAAGGTCAGTTAAAACAAAAATTACCTTCATTTGATGAGCAAAACCCAGAGCGTGATGTACGTATGGAAGATGGTATCTTTTTACCTAAGTACCGTCTACCAACAGAAGCTGAGTGGGAATATGCTGCTTATGGTTTAATTGGAAATACAATTGGTGAGCGTATCACTGATCGTCGTATCTACCCTTGGAATGGTCACGGTGTGCGTAACGCAACTGATAAATACATTGGTCAGATCAACGCAAATTTTGTACGTGGTGCCGGTGATTATATGGGTACTGCAGGTTTCTTAAATGATAACGCCGATGTAACTGCTCCGGTTTATTCATATTGGCCAAACGATTACGGTTTATATAATATGGCCGGTAACGTTACTGAGTGGGTAATGGACGTTTATCGCCCTAACACAGGACAAGATGCGGATGAGTTCCGTCCTTTCCGTGGTAATATCTTTACTACACAAATGCGTGATAGTACAACTTTAATTGGTGGTTTAGGTGGCGAGATCTTAACTAACGTTGATGGTCCGGTTTACCAAAAATTCAATCACAAAGTTAACCCTCCTTCAACACATGGTGTGAGTGGTGAAACTGCTGAGGTTACTGATAGCGTTCTTACAGTAATGTCAAAAGATATTTACAACAATAACAACGCAACACCTGAAGGTAAATCAGATATCCCGGGCCGTGTACAATGGCGCCAGGTATCTAATACGGTTGCAACAGATAACTTAGATGAGCGTAGAAACTACAAAACTGCTGATTACATCAACTACTTAGATGGTGATGTGAACTCTAGTATTTACTTTGAGGAAGGTGAAGATTCTTATGCCGACAAATCGGAAAAGATGATGTATGAGTACGCAAAAACCTCTTTGATCAACGATAAGTCTCGTGTAATTAAAGGTGGTAGCTGG
>CAYYUS010000262.1:0-4721 GCA_964474925.1 uncultured Akkermansia sp.
CATCAATTAGTATTACATCATTTGGTGTGTACACTACAACATTAACTAACTCTTGCGGTACAGCGGTTTACACTATTACTATTGTTGATGGCCCTTCAAATATTCCTAGTTTATCTGCATCAGCAAATACAATTTGTGCAGGTGGAAGTGTTACCTTAACAGCAAGCGGTACCGGAACATTTGCCTGGAGCACCACAACGGTGAACACAACTTCAATTACGGTTGGTTCATCCGGAATTTACGCGGTTACACTCACTAACGCTTGCGGAAGTGCTAACGCAACTATTGCAGTTACAAATGGTCCTCAACCTACTATTACCATTGTACCATCGCAATCCGTTTTTTGTACAGGACAGCCGGCAATTTTAACAGCAACAGGAAGTGCAACTTCGTATACATGGGTAGGCGGACCAACTGCTCCAACATTTACAACAACATTTGCAGGAATTTATACGGTGAACGCTTCTAGTCAATGTGGAAATACCAGTGCTCAAGTAACTGTTACATTCCAAGTTTCACCGGATATAAGTTTAATTAGTAGCAGAACATTTTTATGTCCTGGCGATACTGCAACTTTAAAAGGAACAAATTTAAGCGGCGGTGGTTATTTCAACTGGAGTTCTTCAACCAATACTTCCAATATTGAACCTATATTGAGTGGTGGAATTTATACTGTTTCTTATATTAACGGTTGCGGCGCGGCTACAGCTACAATTTCTGTGGTGCAATCAACACTTATTCCAAATTTTGCACCATCTGTAAATTCAGGTATTGTGCCTTTAACAGTAAACTTTAGCAATTCAAGTTTTAATAATATGCTTAATAATTGGGCATATGGTAATGGTTTATTTTCTAGTGGAACTGCAGGAAGTTCAACATATACTTTGCCGGGTGTTTATACCGTAACGCTTGTGATAGAAAATGCTGAAGGCTGTTTGGCTGCCACTACCAGAACCATTGAAGTGATCAACGAGCCGTTTGGTATTATTCCTCAACTTATTTCTCCAAATGGAGATGGAAAGAACGAGACCTTTGAGATAAAAGGTATTCAACAATTTACCAATAGCGAATTGCAAATATTTAACCGTTGGGGAAATAAAGTGTATAGCATGAAGAACTATGATAATAGTTTCGACGGCACAGCCAATCATAAAAGCGTGAATGGCAAACTTCCTACCGGCACTTATTTCTTTATTTTAAGCTTGGGTAATGCTGAGAATAAAACCTACAATGGGTATTTCCAATTAGCATATTAAGTTTAAATTTGCATTAGCAAATGGACCAATTCAGAGAATTACTATTAATTTTTATTACCACACCTATTTATGCACTTGTTATAGGTATTGAGATATTCTATTCTCACAAACATCATCGCGGTTTATATTCTACTAAAGGTACTATAGCCAATATTTATCTTACAGCTATGAATATGGGTTTGGATATAGTGATGAGAACTGCCTGTTTATTTGTTTTAAATTACTTTTTCCAATTTCGCTTTGTAGATTCCTATTCAAATGTTGTTGCTTATTGGGCGTTACTATTTTTTGCAGAAGATTTTATGTATTATTGGCTGCATCGCGTTGATCACTACTGCCGTTTGTTTTGGGCGGTGCATGTAACGCATCATAGCAGCGAAGAATTTAATCTTACCGTTGGTTTTCGTTCGTCGGTATTTCAACCTTTGTATCGTTTTATTTATTTTATTCCGCTAAGTTTTTTAGGATTCAAAGGAATAGATATCATGTTCATTTATAGCGCTACGCAAATTTTCGGTATCCTTTCGCATACACAAACTATTGATAAGTTAGGATTTTTAGAATATTTTTTGGTTACACCATCGCATCACAGAGTTCATCATGCAAGCAATGCCATTTATTTGGATAAGAATATGGGAATGGTGTTGATCATTTGGGACAAACTATTTGGAACATTTCAAAAAGAGGAAGACAGCGAACCAATAAAATACGGACTTACCACAAATATAAAAAGCTACAATCCCGGAAAAGTGGTGTTTCATGAATGGGCAAGTATTTTTAAAGATCTTGGAAGGAAATGTTCTGTAAAAGATAAATTCCTATACGTATTTGGTCCTCCCGGCTGGAGCCACGATGGTTCCAGAAAAACAAGTTCGCAACTTAGAGCGGAATTAAAGAAATGAGTTCTGCATCTACCGATCGTCTTTCACGTTTAAAACATCTCCTTCAAATAGAACGCGACGAAGATTATAAGATCTATAAGGAGCAATTTTTAAAAGCGAGCATTGAAACGCGCCGCAAAAATGGCCTCACCTGGTATCCCATAAAAATAAACGAAACTGAATTGGGTTATGGCGATCTTTTACAAGTTGATATTGAACGTACATCGCATATCAATATGCCTCACCAATTTTCAGTGGGAAAAAGTATCAGTCTTTTTTCGAATGCCGATGGAGAAGGAAATGAAGTATCGGGTGTAATAAAGGCTATTCATAGAAATGTGATCAAAATAATTTTTCCGCATGAGGAGTTACCCGATTGGGCCTACGATGGAAAATTGGGGATCAATGCGCAGTTTGATGAGAACTCATACAAGGAAATGGATAAGGCCTTGGATGTGGTAATCAATGCGCGAAATAATAGAGTGGAGGAGTTAAGAGATATTTTGGAGGGGAAACAAGAACCTTCATTTGGAAAGGAAAAATTAGTTAACCCGATAACACATTTAAATCCATCTCAAAACAAAGCCGTTGAATTTATTTTGAATGTAAAAGATTTTGGAGTGGTGCATGGTCCGCCCGGAACAGGGAAAACAACAACGTTAGTAGAAGCCATTCGTTTAACTTTGCAAACTGAAAAACAAGTATTGGTTTGCGCGCCAACAAATACAGCCGTTGATCTTTTGTGTGAGAGGCTAAATAATTTGGGATTGAATGTGATGCGATTGGGACATCCGGCAAGAATTTCCGAGGATCTTTTAAGCACTTCAGTGGATGGAAAACTAACTGCTTCCCCTTTTTATAAGGATATAAAGAATCTGAGAAAAAATGCGGAAGAATATTTTAGAATGGCAGGAAAATACAAACGTGTTTTTGGAAAAGAAGAAGCACAACAACGAACTGCGATTTATACCGAAGCAAAGAATTGTTTAAAGGAAGCGCGTTTGCTTGAGGATCATATTGTAGAGAATTTATTTAAGGATGCCCAGGTTATTTGTTGCACACCGGTTACAAGTACCAATAGAATGATGTCGAAAAAAAGTTTTGATACATTGTTTTTTGATGAGGCATCGCAGGCTTTAGAACCAATGGTTTGGATCCCGCTTTTAAAATGCAAACGACTAATTTTATGTGGCGATCATTGTCAACTACCGCCTGTTGTGAAAAGTAAAAAAGCGGCTTCGGAAGGATTAGGAATAACTTTATTGGATAGATGCATCAAAAAGAAGGAAGCGGTTGTGTTATTAGATAAGCAATACCGAATGCATGAAGCCATTATGGCATTTAGTAATCTTGCCTTTTATGAGAATAAATTAGTAGCCGACAGTTCGGTGGCGCAAGCAAAATTAATAAACGATGATAATGATGTTTGTAATCGTACCATAGAGTTTGTTGATACCGCGGGTTGTGGATTTAATGAAGTTCAAAATCCGGAATCATTGAGTTTTTCAAATAGACAAGAGGGGGATTTGTTATTCAAACATTTGAAATTGGTTTTAGAAAGTTATGCTCAGTATAAAGAAGCAGATAAAATATCTGTTGGGATAATTTCTCCATACAAAGAACAAGTGGAGTGGATGAAGGAGGAGCATGCTTCTTACGAACTGAATTTGGAAAAAGTGAATCACTTTAGTATAAAGACCATTGATGGTTTTCAGGGAGAAGAACGCGATGTTATTTATATTAGTTTAGTACGAAGTAACGACGATCAGGAAATTGGCTTTTTAAGCGACCTACGACGAATGAATGTTGCCTTAACTCGTGCCAAAAAGAAATTAGTAGTTATAGGAGATAGTGCTACTATAGGAAGTAATCCTTTTTATAAACAGTTCATTGAGTACTGCGAAGAAAAAGAATTTTATAAATCCGCATGGGAGTACCAAGAATATTAATTATTTACCATACAGTACAAAAGCTCCCCAGTAATATGGCTCAGGAAATTTTTTCTTTACTTCCAATTGCGCATTTTTAAAGGAAGTATAAAGATCTCCCGTTTTTGTCCAACCCGAATAAAAATTGATCATTAATTCTTTAGTGGCATCATCACTTACTGGCCAAAGCGACATGATCATTGATTTGGCACCTGCCAATTTAAACGCACGTTGTAAACCAAATACACCTTCACCATTTTTTATTTTCCCTAATCCGGTTTGACAAGCGCTTAGTACCACCAATTCTGTTTTGTCAAGATCAAGTGCCATGGCTTCAAAAGCGGTAAGAGTGCCGTCTTCAAATTCTTTTAAGGAAGTAACGTTAGTTGTGTTGATGGAGTATGTTTTATTAGCGCCCGAAAAAAATATGCCGGAGCGCATCATAGGGTTTCTAAAGTAATCCTGTTCAGTTCTTGAATATTCGGCTAGCACATCTTCACTAAAATCTTCCAGGAAAAATCCGTGAGTTGCAAAGTGTATCACGTCGGGGTTCTTTATTTTTTTTACGGCCGACTCGTTCGCTTTTTCTTCGGTTAGTAAAGTAGTTTTTATTCCGTTATTATCTAAAAGTGTTTTTATGGTTTCTACTTCTGTTT
>CAYYUS010000263.1:0-2126 GCA_964474925.1 uncultured Akkermansia sp.
CCACCACTTGGAATTTCCTGGCTATTCAATACATTCAATAACGTTGATTTACCGGCACCGGAACCTCCCATGATACCAATTAGCTTTCCACTCTCTTCGCTAATGTTCACATCACGTAAACCTAATTTTCCGCCTTTGAATTTATACTCTAATCCTGTAACCTGGAATGTGATCTTTGCTTGTGATTCATCGCTTAAGAATTTACTGATGATATCACTATAATAAATAGGTTTTATTTTTGAAGAGCGGATAGAAGAACCCGGGATCAAAATATGTACGCGCTCTTTTGAAACAAGCTGCCCGTTCAATGTTAACTCGAGCTTACCATAAATACGCATGGCGTACATGGCAACACTGTGTATTTGTATGATGCGAATATCTTCGGTTAACGGCTCGCAATAAATATGTTTAGTTTGATTTGCGTAACCACCTTCCTTGTTATTGATCACAAGAATGTCGGGACTGTTAGGAATTGTAGAACCTGCTTCTTCAACAAATGTTTTTAATGCTAAGAATTCATTATTAGGAATGTTGAAGGTTTCGGCAACAGTAGTTACGAATTCATACTCCTGCTCACTGATCTCATTACTTGAATAAATAAATTCAAGCAAACGAATAAGCACGATCACTTTTTGTGTTTGAACAAGTTCCTCGTTGATCTGCGTACAGATCTTTAATATTTTTACAGAGTTAAGTGAAGTACGCTTAGAATTTCCATCTTTCTTTTTGCTTGCTGCCTGGTGAGTTTCTAGGTACTCATCAAATATCTTAAGATACGTTTCAACTTGCTCCTGACTTAACTGCTGCTTTAAAAACGACTCCACAATAAGTCTTCCGGTATTGTTGATACCATCTACTTTCGCGATGATCGCGAACATCTGCATCAGGGCTCGAAGTATTCGTTCACTCATAGATTCCTATTTTTTATTCGGTACATTTATTGTTTGATAAAAACAATTTGCTATTTTTTTAACCTCTTTAACTTCATTTTTACCAAAAAGTGTTTCTTTGGTGTTGAACACGTAGGAAGTAATTCCATTGTCCTTTAGTGTTGCTACATAATTCCTTAATACCTCAACAACAAAAAAACCCGTGTACTTATCTTTTTGATGTTGCTTAACTCCCTTTGCTACCATCGACTTTGTTCCTGATTTTATCTCCAGGTCGTTTATCACATCAAAAAACAAATTCGACTTGCATGTCAACATCAGATAATACTTGTTTCCAACTTTAAAGATCTTAACTTGTCCACCATCTTTAAATGGAGGTGTTATTAATCCATCAGCTCCAACAAACGCATTATCTTTTTCAACGAACAAACTATCTCTTACAAAACCCATTTCACAGGTATTCTGTGCATTCATAATTGCAAAACACATCATGCAGATTATAAAAATAGAGGCCTTCACTTTCAAGTAACTAATATAACAAAAAAGGATAAAGCATGCTACTTTATCCCTACCATTTGTTAATTTAATTTTATTATTTCTGCTTAAATCCTATTAAGATCACCGCACAACCCGAACCCGGGTTTTTATTTGCATCTAATTGGGCCTCGATGATAGCTTCGAGAGTAGATTTTACTTTAAAATCCCAATAAGGAGCATTTTTTTGGTTTCTATTGCTAAATAATAAGTGGCGATCTTGATCGTAAATGTTGAAGATCAAATTTCCATCATTAGTTCCACTACAAGCCGCTAAACGGTAAGTAGTTTCTCCAAAAAAGGTTGTGTGAAATTCTGCGGTCTCTTCAGAGTTCAATAACAAAGAACGGTACTGTTGACCATCAGAAATGAATGTTGAAATAATGTGTTTAGCGCAAATACTAGCAATTGTATCGCACTGAGCTGTAGCTTTATTAACTGTAAAACCTAATAAGAAGGTAACGATTGCTATTGAAAATTTCTTCATGATATTACTTACGAATTACTAGAGTTAACGATTTTTGACCTGATCTCCTGAATTTTGGCTGCTATTTGCGTTATTTGCTCTTCACTTACCATTACTTCAGTTGTACTATTGATATAGGTTACTTTCTTTAATGAGTCGTGTGTTGGTTCAACAAAGTTGTATTTAAATTGAATTCCTTCATAGATCTTAGAAAGATCATTCAATTCAATTCAATT
>CAYYUS010000263.1:2136-4712 GCA_964474925.1 uncultured Akkermansia sp.
AGCTTTAACTTCTTCTCCTTGATAATTTGACAATATTTTGATCAATGAACCTAAAGCTTGTTTTTGCTCAGCAATTCTCCATTTTAATTCGTTAGTTCCTTTTGCTTTGTAAGCTGCAACCGAAAAGTGCATACTCTCTATCCAACCACCTGTTAGGATCAAGCTACTTACATCGTTACGTTGATTATTCTTTAAAAACGCATCACTACTGCGATAAGCAATACCAACTAATACCAACATACTATCCTTATTAGTGATATTTCCTTCGATGCGCTTCATAGTTCCTGCATCAAATGCGGCAGAAACACCAAGTTTGTCAGCCAATTGCTTTAAAGCACCAAGATAACCAATAGCATCTTGTGTTTGGTTGTAAAGAGAAACGTAACCTAGATCGGCTCCGTAGATACCCAAGTTAAGAGCACGCAAGTAATCAGTGCTGTATGTGTTTACCTTGTTACTCGTATGTAAGATCGTTTTATCGTAAGTTACTCCGCTTTTTTGGATCAATAGGGCAGTTTGTATAGGTGAAGGCACAGAGAATAATTCTCCGCCAACGTTTACCACAGTTGTTTTGATAGTATCAGGAACCTCAACCAAGTCTTCCTTACCATCCGCTTTGTCCTTATCACCTCCACAGGCAGCAAAAAGAGCTACTACCCCCACGGCGATCAATATTTTTTTGTTTAGCATAAATTTTTTAACGTTCATCGTCTAAAAAATAAAGTTTATATCCAGAAATGTGTCGCAAGTAAATAAAAATTAATGATACTGCAAAATTAAAAAAGGGCTTTCTTGCAATTAACTTATGAGCATTTTTTTAACCAAAATCAATGACAGTCATTACTTTAGAAGTAACATTGCCATTGGAAGCAAAATACGCTTGTAAAACCTGCGATATTCGCTCTTTTTCTGAAGTATTGTCGAGAGTTTTTTTCCAATGCCCGAGTAATTCTTCAGCATTTGTAACACAAAATGCAGCCTGCAGCTTAACCAGGTCAACGGCTTCGTTGAATTTGTGATAATTTGTTCCAAAAAAAGCCACAGGAACAAAGTAAACCGCTGGCTCTAAAATATTATGGATGCCATCATTAAATCCACCCCCAACGTAAGCCGCGTTTGCGTAAGAATAAGAACGCGAGAGCATTCCTATTGTATTTAAAATCAATACATTACAATCTGATTTAATTCCCTCCGTAAAAAGGCAATATTTCAAGCCGTTCCTTTCGAGCTTTTGTTTAAGATCATCAATTGAGCTCTTTTTGATCTCATGAGGGGCTAAAACGAGTTTTAAACTTGGGTCGCTGAGCCCTTTAAAAGCTTCTATCATCAGATCCTCATCGCCCGGCCAGGTGCTTCCCCCTAAAATGAGTTTAGCAGAGCCTTTGAATTTTTCAAGTTCTGGGATCGATACAAAATTCTCTTTGATCTCCAAAACGCGATCAAAACGCGTATCTCCGCAGATCTCTACGTTATTGTATCCAATTTTATGAAGTAATTCCTTAGAATGTTTCTCTTGAACAAACAAAATTTTGAAAGCTTCTAACGATCGTACAAAGATCTTTCCGTACCATTTAAAGAACGGATGATGATCTTTAAAAACGGCCGACACCAAATATGAAGGTGTTTTAGAAATTTTTAAAGCGTTCAAAAAATTGATCCAAAATTCGTATTTAATAAAAATGGCCATGTGCGGTTTTACGATCGCCATAAAGTCACTCGAATTTTGTTTGGTATCTAATGGCAAATACGCAATTACCTCAGCGTGCGCATAATTTTTACTGGCTTCAAATCCGCTTGGAGAGAAAAACGTAAGTACGATTTTATAATGAGGGTGTTTTTTTCTAATGGCTTCGATCAATGGTCGACCTTGTTCAAATTCGCCAAGCGATGCGCAGTGCACCCAGATCTTTTTTTCGTTCTTTATTTTTGAGATCTTTTCTTCGAGGGTTATACGCCAGTTCTTTCTTCCACTCACCCACAATTTAGCTTTGGCATTGTTGAACGAAGCTAAACGAATAACAAAGCCATACATTATCACAACTAAATTGTAAAAGAACATATCAGTAGTAAAAATAATTTTTTGGGGTTCGGCTATACAATGGAAGTATCCATCCTATCCTTAATCCAAGTAAAACATCTACCCTGCTTTTTGTATCGGGTAATCCTGTATCATAATTTAATTTTCTAACACTTTTTGTTAGTCCTTCAAATGCTTCAATCCCTGTATAAAAATTAAGAAAGCGATTATCGCTCAAATATAGATAGCCAACAAATTGCGAAGCGCAAATTCCGTTAGTTAATCTATCCAAACCATTTCTAATATCGCCATTGATGCCCGCTATTTGTTGATTGATGTCTACAAAATGTACTTTGTGTTGCATATATCCTAGGCCGGCATCTACAAATAATCCTGAATTTGGATTGGGCGACCCCAAAGGCAATAGCTTTCCTGCATGAAGTGTTACTGTGATCACACGCTCGGAGATCCTAATATCTGCGGGATATCCTGAATTATCAACCACAAAACCATCTGAATTCTTTAAGTTCTTCAAAACATCATCTTTTATGTTTCTTCC
>CAYYUS010000264.1:0-2025 GCA_964474925.1 uncultured Akkermansia sp.
CCATTGAGAGAAAGCATGCTGTCGAATTGTAAAATAAAAAGAGTAGGTGTAGGGCTCGATAATTGTTCGCCATTGGTGAGTTGCCCTAACACAAATACATTTTTGCTTACACTATCCACAAAATGGTTGCTGTAGCGGTAATTCAAATTTACATTCGAACTTATTTTTTTTGCTTTTATAATGAGTCCGTTAAAAGCGTTGATCTTTAAAACCCATTGCCCTTTACGCTCACCATTATTTACATGCACAAAGGCTAATACCTTCATTGTGTCCGCATAAAAAACCCTAACGTTCTTAATATACTTCTTCTCAAAATTAAATTGCCATTTAAATTTATAGTCGAACGCTTTGTCATTTGAGTTTTGCAATTCGTATTTTGATAAGTA
The DNA here is from genome assembly GCA_964474925.1 of uncultured Akkermansia sp. Classification (GTDB taxonomy): domain Bacteria; phylum Bacteroidota; class Bacteroidia; order B-17B0; family Aurantibacillaceae; genus Aurantibacillus. The sequence continues at coordinate 387 of CAYYUS010000264.1, forward strand.
GTACTGTTTGCTCGACGTATCCATGGCGGTTTTTACAGCGTACACATATTTTTTATACACAAATTTTTGGTGATCGAACGTGGCAAAAGGATCGAGTTTGGTGACCTCTATATTCTTGAACTCATTTACTAGTTTAAATTTTTGATCAAAACGCAGTAATGTTACATTCTGTTTGTCTTTTTTCTGTAAATGAAAATTCAAGGTTTCGTGCAAGGTATCGCAATCTACATTGAGGTAATCTGTGATTTTTGTTTTATCCAAACTATAATACACACTATCGATCAATTGTAAGTTAGACCTAAGCTTATAGATAACAAACGAATTACTTTTAAATCCATAGGCATACACATGTTGTTTAAATGCAATGCAATTTCCTTTTTCTAAAGAAAAATTCTGTTGTTGTGCCAACACAAAATTCACCAAAAGGCAAAGTGTAAATATGAATTTAGTTCTCAATTAATCCTTTTTGTTCGCGTTTTACATAATCAACAATTAATACGTAATACATTATAACACCCACGGCGTATAAAGCCGAGGTAATTAAGAAAATATTTACGAACTGATAACCAAATCTAAACAGAATATTTACCAGTAAGCCACTTATTACCCAACTTCCGCTCCAAATGGCCGATGTAAGCGCGCTTGTGATCTCTCGGTTGTTCTTTCCAACATAATTTAATACTAATTCGGTGGTCATGGGTCCCGCCATATTCATCAGTGGTTGTCGTAATAAATAACAGGCTATGGCTATGTATAAAGCAATACTGTATTGCGAATACAATTCGGTTGTTGCCAAAGCAATTAATGATATAACCGCTAGGGATTGTGTGGTTGGAATAGCAATTTTATAACCCACATACTTTTTAATTTTAGGAACCATTAATGCAGCATACGCAACTAATAAAGAGGCCACGGCGCTATAGGTTGAGAATTCGCCTGTACTCACGTGATGTACATTTTCAAAGAACAAACTAATAAAAGGAATGGTTAAACCTGCCCCGGTTGCAATGATCAGTGTAGGAATAAGCGCTTTAATGATCAAATGCCAATCGGTTTTATGTTTGTGATGATGATCGCGCGTTATGGCACGCTCTTCAACCAATTCTTTCATGGGATTTTTGATGAGAAAGAAAAAGCCAAAGAAACCTAGGCCGGAAAAGATGATCAATATATTTTGTTCGTTGAACAGATCTTTATTTATATAACAAAGCACTGAGGTAATAACACCACTCACAATACCGCCAAAACTCCAGGTACTATAACTTAAAGCAATGGAAGGTGTGTGATTGGCTTTTGAAGAATTGCGCAGAATAAAAGGAGAAACGGGGATCTGCATGAACGTGAACATGGAGCCCCATAAAAATAAGGTTGTATAAATAAGCGAATCGATCTTGAAATAAATAGCGCCAACGCTTGCTAAACCAAATAACGGAACTCCAATGGCCGAGATGTAAAAGAAGGGGTACAGTTTTTTTCCTTTGATGAATTTTCCAATAGGTAGTGCTAAAAGAAATACGCCAATAAAACGAAAGGTGAGGAAGAGTGCAATTTCTTCGTTGCTATAATTCATTCGGCTCATATACAAAGGTAATACCAGCATAAATGTGGCATTTACCATTTGAATAAAGAACTCGGCGAT
>CAYYUS010000264.1:2035-4707 GCA_964474925.1 uncultured Akkermansia sp.
ATGGGCCTTTCAATGTTTCGGTAATCGTCGATAAAAGAGAACCATTTGCTCATTTAAAAAGTACGCAGGTTAAAATGAATTCAGTCGTGTTTCGCAGTTGTCAATAGCCGTGTTAAGTTTGTTGAAGAACTGATAGCGCTGTTTTTCGGCAACGCCACTTATTAAGGTGCTTTTTTTAATGATGTTCTTTACCCAATGTTCTGTTTCCTCACAAAATTCGCTATTGCTTGTGTTTAATGAGTTCATGGTATTGAAACTAACATAGGCGTGACTCGTATCTGCAACTTTTAAAAAGATACAATTGGTTCCCAAAACAACTTCGCTGCTGTATAATTGATAAGTTTCGCCGGTATCGCTTTTTAATTTACGACTATCTTCAGCGTTTTGTGCTAACATAGCTGATAGTTCTTTTACTTTTTGAATTAGTAAAAGCGCATCTTTCTTGTTGGCAAATACGCCACTCTCTAAATAAAACTCAAGCTGTTTTGTAACAGTAAAAATAGTTTTCTCGTGCCATATTTCTACTGAAGGAACTTTTTTATATTCTAAATAACAGTTATGTGCAAGTTCAACTAATTTAGGATCCATAATGCCAAATTCAAATTTTTGACTTTGGCGCTGAGGAACATTAAGAACACTACGCTGCCAATAGAATAATTTAAATTCGGCTAGTTGCTTATCAAAAAACGAATAAAAGATAGGAAGCTCCTCTGCTACATAAAATAATTTACGATCGGCAAACGAATTAAGCATTTTTGTATGCCCATAAAGTTGAGTCAAATATTTTTCAAAGTTCACCTCACTATCGGTTAGTTTGGTGTATTTAAATGTTACAGTATCGCCCAAATTAGAAAAAATATTATCCAGCGAGATACCATGTTTTTTGGTAATGGTATAAACCTCGTTAATGCTAATATCTGTTTCGCCTCTAATTCGGCGGTAAGCGCTATCAATGCTAATGCCAAGTAATTCGGCTATCTCTTCTGCAATTCCAATAGAGGGAGGCAGGGTTTCCTTTAACTTTTGAATAAAAATATCCTGAACCGTCTTTGTTTTTGTTTTCATGATGATCAATAATTGATATTAAACATAAGTATTATTTGCAAAAACTGCAAATTTATATATGATTCTTTGGAGGCCGCTCTGGTCTTGGTTTTCAAGGCCATTTAATACTTTGGGCTAATTGATTAACTTTGTAGAAATGAAAAGACTTTTTCAGATATCATGGATACTTTTATTCACCGTATTTATAGTTACATCCTGTAGCATAGAAAAACGTGTTTACCGTAAAGGTTACCATGTTGTTTGGAATTCTAAACATTTACAAGAAACAAAAAAACAACAGGTATTAAAGAACGAAAAACCTTCTCTTGCAAATGAGATCATAACTGAGGAAGTTGTTGCAGCGGCAAACAGAGAAAGCGACATCGACCTTTTTACAAGAAGACCTCTACTTATTTTAAATAAAGACACTTGTGGCGACGTTCTTTTGCTTCAAAATGCAGATGAATTAAAAGTAAAGATACTTGAGATCGATGATAAGAATATTAAATACAAACGTTGTGATAATATAGATGGCCCAACTTATAGTATGAGTAAATCTAGGGTTGCGCTCATTAAATATGCAAATGGCACCAAAGAAGTGGTGGTGCAAGAACCGATATATAAACCGGCCGAACAAGAGAGGCCTCAAAAACCCGAAATGCCTCGCAAAGTAAATCCACTTGGGCTTGCAAGTTTGCTACTATATATTTTGGGTTCCATATTAAGTAGGGGATTAACCGCTGCAACTTTAAGCGGTTCGATGGTTATACTGGCATTGATCTTAGCTACTGCACCACTTATTATGGCCTATATTTCTTTATTTCAATTTAAACGCGAACCAACAGTTTACAAGGGTAAATGGATGCCAATTACGGTTGTTTGCATTTACTTAGCTGGTTTATTGATCTTTGCTTTGATCTTTGCGTCGCTAGCTGCTACCTTCGGTGGCGGAGCAGGGCCTATAGTAGCGTTTTGTTTGATATTATTTCTTCTGTTCTTAGGTATTTTGATCGCGGCGCTTATACCAAATGCAACGCCACAAACTAATGCGAGATAATAACATCTAAAAAGGCTTTTATTTTTTCTAGATCAGTTGGTTCAAAATTTTCCCATTCATCTTGCCTGCCTGTCCGGTAGGCAGGATTCTTAAACCAAGTTATTTGGCGCTTAGCGTAATTGCGCGTATGTTGTTTTATTTTGGTAATTGCTTCTTCCAGCGTACACAAGCCTTCCAAGTGATCAAACAATTCTTTGTATCCAACCGTTTTTAGGGCATTTACATTTTTGTGCGCTGTTAAACTTTTAACTTCATTCAATAATCCTTGTTTCATCATCTCATCAACACGTAAATTTATGCGTTCGTATAATTTTTCACGATCGGTATTGATGAATAATTTTAAAGGCGTGAAATTACGTTCGGTAGTGTTTTTCTTTAAGAAAGATGAATAGGGCTTTCCGCTATGTCGGCAAACTTCTAATGCTCTGATCACTCTTTGAGAATTGCTAAGATCAACTTTAGCAGCGTACACCGGATCTTTTTCTTTTAATTCAATTTGTAAAGTATCAATGCCTTTTTCTTCAAGCTCCGAATTTAATTTTTATCGAAATTAAATAGGTACATATTCAAA
>CAYYUS010000265.1:0-2549 GCA_964474925.1 uncultured Akkermansia sp.
ACGAATTCATTTTGTACGCTAATAATGGTGAGGGTGTTTTGAATAAAGAACCTGTTGTGTTTGAATTTGAGATCGCACCGCCTTTTTGGCGCACGTGGTGGTTCTACGGTTTAATTGCTGCTATCATTTTAACGGGAATTTATTCTTACGTTAGGATAAGAGCTGCCAATTTTCAGATCTTAAAACAAAATGAGATCATTGAAGAAAAAAATGAAACATTGCAACATTTGAATTTAGAGATCGCTGAGAAAAACCAAAACATAACGGATAGTATCAATTACGCGCGTCGTATCCAACGAAGTTTTATCACTTCCGAAAAAGTGATCAGCAAATTATTGAAAGAGCATTTTATTTTATTTAAACCACGCGACATTGTAAGTGGCGATTTTTACATGGCCTTTGAAATGCACGATAGAACACTTGTGGTATGTGCCGATTGCACAGGGCATGGTATTCCGGGCGCATTTATGAGTTTGATCGGAATAAGTATTCTCAACGAGATCTCGCGTTCAAGAACGTATATTGATACCACAGAGATATTAGAAGAGATCCGCCGCATTATTATTGAAGCACTTAATCCCGATAAATTAGAAACCGGCGGTAAGGATGGTATGGATGTTTCGTTGGTGTCTATTTTTAAAAAAACCGATAACAATATGGTCAAGATCCATTTCTCAGGCGCTAATAATTCGGCATGTTTGGTTTCGGCAAAAGAGGGTAAAGTAAAAATGTACGAATATAAAGGTGATAAACAGCCTGTAGGATATTATTCGAGTATGAAACCATTTACACATCACGAGATCATGGCGCAAAAAGGTGATATCATGTATTTGTTCACCGATGGTTATGCCGATCAGTTTGGGGGATCAAGAGGTAAGAAGTTCATGTCGTCGCAGTTAAAGCAACATTTAGTTAGTATGTTCGAACTTCCATTGCACGAACAAAAAGAAAAATTGGACAAATTATTTATGTCGTGGCAAGGCGATCTAGAGCAGATAGATGACGTTACCGTTATTGGAATTAAACTCTAAAGGGATCATCTCATGAAGTTAAAATTTGGTATTATACTTTTATGTTTAAGCCACAGTTTTTTATTTTCTCAAGAAAAAGCCAAGATCGACTCACTAAAAAAATTGGGACGAGATTCGTTGATAAAACTCGCTATCTCTAAAGTATACGAGCCGGGATTAGATCCTAAAGGTTATGATAGAATAACTGTAAAGGTTTATAAAGATAAATTAGTGGTTGAATTTGCTCTTTCTGTTGTGCTGATAGATGGCTCGTGTTATTACGATCATTATTCGGTGGCTTTGGTAGGAAGCGGTACCGGTGGCAGTATTCAAGGAAGTTGTGATGAGCCAAAATACCATAAGTTCACAAGCAAAGAAAAAAAGAAGATCCAATTCGTTTTTGATGCGATCAATAAAAGCGATGAGGTGGGGCATTTGAAAGATAATAAGATCGATGATGGAAATAGAATGACCATCACTGAAAAGCTAACTTACTATTATGTTGAAATGGATGATTGGTCAACACACTCGTATTATGAGATAAATAAAGTAACTGGAAAGATCTCTAATGCCAATCATAAACATTATGCGAGGAGCCATGATGAAAAGCCTGAATATGAAATTGTAAAATAACAAAATGGATAAAGAGCTGAGCGATATTTTAAAAAAGGCCAACAAGGATAATAAAGTGGAGGAGCAAGTGCCACCAACAAAAATATTTCCTCCAAATGAGCCATACGACTATTTGGTATTTACACAGCTCACGCGCTTTAGTGGGTTTCAAAAATTAATTTTCTTGATCATTATTCCGGCAGGAATTAGTACGTTGTTCTTCTTTGATAACATGTCGGCCACCGCTTTAATGTGTTTGTCCATTTACGGCACTTTGCTTTTTTTATATCTTGTTATTAATTATTTCAGATTTCAAAAATTCAAAGGATGGCAAGAACGTTTACCGTTTGCGTTAATTGGTTTTTCTGAAATGATCCGAACAAAAAAAATGTTTTGCGACCTGTGTTGGAATCATACACGGATCACGATCGAGCAAAGTAGTAATGATGCCGATATAAAACAGGTGATAGAGGCAGCGTTAAAATTATTTTGTAAACGAACCATAAACGCCTTTTACACTGAAAAAATGGGATATAGCAGTAAGATCGCGCGCAATGATTGGAAACTAACATCATCTTTATCTGCCGAAGGAAGTGCAAGCCCTGAAGTGATGCGTTATATGAAAGATCTTTTTGAAAAGGAACTTTCCCTGATCGCAAAAAAAACAGGTGCCATAAAGTGTGTAAAAGTGGAGTTATACTCCGAAGAATTTGAGGTAAAGATCCATATTGATAGTGGGGATTAATTGACCCTCGAGTGGGCACATTCGTCTAAAAAATCACCTAAAACAGCCCCTGAATTGTTAAAATTCATCGATTTTTAACGGGTCTGGTCCTCAAATGAGTGAGGGCTATGTTACAGTTATTGAAATTTAGGGCTTTTTCCAATGGCTTGCACTACTTTAGCTCATCAAAATCATTGAAATGA
>CAYYUS010000265.1:2559-4702 GCA_964474925.1 uncultured Akkermansia sp.
TTTTATTTTCTAATTAACATTTAGAATTCTTATAATTGAAATGAAATTTATTAAAAGAACACTTCAAATTTTCCTGTTAGTAGCAAGTTTAAATTGCGTTGGACAAGGGCAATCTTGGTACTGGTATTTTGGATATGGTGCCGGAGTTAACTTCCCTAATGGTGGAGCTCCTGTTGCAGTAACCAATGGAATGACCAATGTATTAGAAGGTGTAGCAACTATATCTGATGCGGCCGGAAATTTATTGTTTTATACCGACGGATCTACTGTTTGGAATAAGCTTCACGCTGTAATGTGTAATGGTACAGGTTTGTTAGGGAAACGCATCCTCTACACAATCCGGTGTAATTATTCAGAGACCGGGTAGTAATAATATGTATTATCTTTTTTCTGTAGCTACTGCTAATGGAGGCTTTAGATTTTCTGAGATCGATATGAATCTTTGTGCAACTAATGGTTCTGTTACTGTAAAAAATAGTTTCTTGTATCAAAGTAACTCCGAAAAATGCTGCGCAGTTAGACATTGTAATGGTGTAGATATTTGGGTAATTAGTCACGATCTTACAAATGGATTTAGAGCATATTTAGTTACAGCGGCTGGCGTAGGCGCACCCGTGATATCTAATGTTGGATCTAACAACCCAAGTCCTGGAATTGGATATTTGAAAGCATCTTTTAATGGCGCGAAATTGGCTTATGGAGTTTACATTAATGGCTTCTTAGAAGTACTCGACTTTAATAATAGTACAGGTGTTGTTACTAACCCTATAACCATTAATAACCCGGCTTTTGCACAAGCTTATGGAGTTGAATTCTCCGGCGATAACTCAAAAGTTTATTTTGGAACCTATAGCCCTAATAGAATTCATCAGATCGATCTTTGTGCCGGTTCTCCGGCCGCGATCATTGCGTCTACAGTACTTATTGGAACTTCAGCAAACAACGTTGGAGCCTTGCAAATGGGCCCGGATGGAAAGATATACGTATCAAGAAGTCAGGCACCTTGGTTAGGTGTTATTAATAATCCAAACGTAGCCGGTGTTGGTTGCGGTTATGTAGATGCCGGTGTTACTTTAAGTGGAAAAAATGCAGGTGCAGGTTTGCCCAATTTTATCTCAACGTATTTTCAAGTTCCACCGCCACCTATAACTAGTACGGTGAATTGTTTGAATGTGAATTTTACTTCTCCTACTGTTAACGTTATAAGTTGCGCGGCTGCGGCAAATGCTATCACAAGTTATTCATGGAATTTTGGTGATCCGGGTTCAGGGCCATTAAATACATCTGCTTTAGCAAATCCATCACACTCGTATCCATCAACAGGAACTTTCTCAGTTAATCTTATTTTATTTTATGCTTGCGGAAGTAGCACGTTAACTCACACAGTGAGTGTTATCAGTTGTTCGCCTCAAGTAATTGCGAACAGCCCAACTATTTGTTCGGGTAATTGCACTGCTCTTACTGCAACAGCGAGCGGCGGAACTGGTCCTTATACGTATACTTGGACACCAAACATTGGTGCGGGTGCGGGTCCTCATAATTTATGTCCAACTTCAACTACAATTTATACGGTGAGTATTTCAGATGCAATGAACATAACGGTTTCAAATACATGCGCTATTGTTGTTAATCCAACGCCTACTATGGCCATAACGCCTACTAGCCCTACCATGTGTATGAATAACTTTAATGGTTCTCCAAACACACTTACAATTAACGCGGTTGGTGCAACTACTTACTCGTGGGTTGGTATTACCGGTGTAACTACAAATACAACAGAGGGTTCGCAAGTAATTGCAACTTCTATTCCTAGTCAACCAATTGGAACCGGTTCTATCATTGGAACAATTGGAAGTTGTACAAGCATGGCAACCTTCACAGTAGGTTCAATTCCAAATCCAATTATTGCAGTTACATCTGCAAGTATGTGTGATGGCACAAGTGCAACATTAGTAGCAAGCGGCGCTTCTACATATGCGTGGAATCCTTTCAATACTTTAAATTCACCAACAGCTGCTACAGTCATTGCAACACCAACTATCACTTCAGTATATAGTGTAATTGGTTCAAGTTTAAATTGTAATAGTATCACCGAAACTGCAACAGTTACTGTGGTGGCAAATCCTACCGTAACTATCTCGGC
>CAYYUS010000266.1:0-4697 GCA_964474925.1 uncultured Akkermansia sp.
ATTTTAATTTAAGATTATCGTGATCAACAGAATTTTCTCCTACTGTTATTTTGTTGATGATCTCTAACTCTTCAGCCCTTCCGTAATTTACTGAACTATCTAAGTCAAGTGGCTCCGAAAATTTTTCTGTTGGTGTGGCTTTTGTTCTTTTTACTTTACCTGCAACATCAATGGTATCGAGGTTGATCTGTTGGATGATGTTTTGTTTTGCTTTTTCGGCCAACGATTCATATCGCGAAGGAAATAGAACAGGAGCGTTATATATCACAAAGAAAAAAGTGATACCAAGAAATAAACTAATGGCAATAACAAGGAATGTATTTCCGGTTAAAGCGCGAGTTCCAGCCCTCGTTTTTATTTTTTGCTTTAGCTCTTCCACATCTTTTTCAGCACCGGGAAATTGATCGTATCCCAGTTCTGCTAAATGTTCAAGGTCGGTAGTTATGTTCTTTTTATGCGGCATTTGTATCTTTATGGTCTAATATGATCTGTTTTAAATTTCGTTTTCCATTTTGTATATAACTCTTCACTTCATTCAAACTGTATCCGGTTGATGAGGCAATATCTTGGTAGCTTTTATTCTTTAAAAAGAACAGTTCAATGCATTCTTTTTGTTTATCGTTAAGTTTGTTCAAGAATATCGGCAGTTTTTCAATTAGATCTTCATTGCTTAAACTTGCCAAATAATTCTCTTCTTGTTCATCCTGTGCTTCCAATTCAAATCCAAAATGACCTTCTCGATAACTGAAACGCGTTTTATTTTGGCGGATAATATTAATGCAATGATTTCTTACTACAAAACTCAACCATCCTTTAAAATTTAGTACGTCTTTCTTCTTTAACTCTACTATCAATTTCTCAAAGATCTGCATTACCGCATCTTGCGCCTCGGCCTTATCCTTAAAAAAGAACAAGCAGGCCCCGTAAACCGTTTTCACGTGCTTTTCGAAGAGTTCACCTATCAAGGCCGTGTTACCGGTGTCTTTATAGGCTTTTATGATCTCCTCATCGCTTTGATATGACTGCTTCTTAAAGAGCCACATATGCTGGTTTTAAATAGAGACAAGATAACTTAAAAATTCCATAAAAATAAATTCACAACTATTTCTATGGAAATGGTTAGGTCTACCGTCTTATCATCAAACAGAGCGCTCTAATTATTAATCTTAAAAAATATAACAAAATGAAAACAATCAAATTAATGGCCATTCTAATGCTTATAAGCATTACGGCCGCAGCACAGCAAAACTATGGTGAGATAAGAGGGGTGCTTAGAAATGAACTTAAAGAAAAAGTACCATTTGCAACGGTAAAGATCCTGCAAGATGATCGACTTGTTGGCGGAACAGAAACCGACGCCGAAGGCAATTACAAGTATAAACCGCTGGAGCCGGGTTTGTATGATGTGATGGTTATTGAAACCAGTCACCAGTCGAAAAGAATAAATGGTGTAAAAGTTACTCCAGGCGAAGCCACTTATTTAAATATAAAAATGTCGTCGAATACATTTACCGAAGTGGTTGTAGTTGGCAAATTAATAGTGGAGGACTATACCAAAACCGGTGCTGAAACCAATGTTTATAGCATGAAGAGTTTAGATGCTACAGAACTCATGCAAAATTCGGCCTTTGAGCGTGGCGGCGATCTGATGACCGTTGTTACAAGTATGGCATCGGATGTTGTGGAAGATGCAAGTGGAGGTTTTCACTTTAGAGGGGGAAGAAGTGATGCGAATGCAGTTTTTGTTGACGGTGTAAAAACCCTTGATATGGGAACGCTTCCTGCTTTATCGCTGGAAAATCTTACCGTATTTACAGGAGGAGTTCCTGCCATGTATGGCGACGTGTTAGGAGGCGTTGTAATTGTAACTACTAAAAGTTATTTCAGTGGTATAAGAGAGAAGAATATGCGTAACAGAAAAATGGCTGAAAAACGACAACAGAAAAAGGAAAGAGAAGAAGAAGAGAAAGAAAAAGCGAGTGGAGTGATATTCCAATAAAAAAAAGGCCCTCAATATATCGGGGGCCTTTTTACATTTTAAATTCGTTCACAATGTCTTTTATAAAAACCTCAAAATTCCCTTGAAGTTCGAGTTCGTTCTTTTTAAAAAGCGGCACAGAGGTGTCAAGCATCACCCCATGATTGATCCTATGTGATAAATGAAATAGAACTTTTTCAATCCCTTCTATTTTTGAATACGCAAAGTAAATGTTGTTTGATAGTACGTAAGATAAAAAGCGCTCACTGTTCTCAGGCAAAACATGTTTGTTCTTTTCATAAATGCCATATACATGCGATGCAAATTCAGGAAGACTTTTTTGAGAGTAACTAACAAAATCTCTTGCTAATAAATGATCAAAATATATATCCACCAATACGCCGCTGTATTTCTCAAAACCATCATAAAATAAGCGTTTACTCTGTTTAAAAGCGGGATGCTCGTCGGTAAATTGATCGATCTTCCGATGCATATAAATACCTTTTTTCACATCTTCGCTTAAGTGCTCAAAATTATTACCTCTTATATGATCGGCTATAAAATTGCCAAGTAATAAACCTTCATCGTTATTTGATAAATATGCGTGGGCTAAGTAGTTCACTAAGCAAATTTACTTAAATTTATACCATGAACGTTTTTATAGCTAACATAAATGGCGCTACGGCAAATTTAACTCCCGAAGAGAGTTGGCATTGTTGTAAAGTATTGCGTTGCAAAGCGGGCGAGCAGATCCATATCATTGATGGTGTTGGCGCTTTTTATAAAGGCGAATTAATAACAGCCACTGAAAAGCAATGTGTGGCACACATCACCGAGGGGCCAATCTATCAGCAAAAACGAAATTATTATCTGCACCTAGCAATTGCACCCACCAAACAAATAGATAGAATAGAGTGGATGGTAGAAAAAGCGGTGGAGATAGGAGTTGATGAACTATCATTTTTGAAGTGTAAGAATAGCGAACGTGTAACTATAAAGACCGAGCGAATTCAAAAAATAGTTGAAAGTGCGGTAAAACAAAGTAAGCAGGCTTTTATCCCAAAAGTAAATTCGCTTAGCGAATTTAAAAATGTTATTAGTGTAAATTCCGACATAAAACTTATGGCGCATTGCGAAGAGGATACAAAACTTACATTAAGAGATGTTGAATTTAAAAACAAAAAAGTGATAGTTTTGGTAGGACCTGAGGGCGATTTTACCAAGGATGAGATCGAAACCGCAAAAGCAGCTAGGTTTACACCTGTAAGCCTTGGAGATACACGCTTACGTACCGAAACCGCCGGTTTGTATGTGGTTCAGGCACTGTCTATTTTAACATAGCTTTGCAATTATAAAAATATGAGCTTCAACTATAATTTTGTATATTCGCCAATCGCAATGAATAAAACTTTTGGTACTATATTCCTCTTGATCGGATTCCTGATATTCAGTTTTTCGGGCACCATTTGTTCGTTAAGTAAATTGAACGCTCAAGAGGTTGTAGAATTGATAGGCAATGTTGCTGAAGAAGAAGATGAAAGTGGCAAGGAAGATGGATCAGATTCAGAAGCATTGATGCAAATGTTCGATCATGTGGCAACAAATTACATAAGTCTGGATTGTTCTTTTTAATCTCAATCTAGTAACCAACTTCCTACATACGATCCCAATAAGGTTACACCTCCTCCGCGAGGGTAATTCTTGTATCTTTGAAAGATACATTTCCCTTTGTAATTAATTTATTTTAAAACAAGCATTGATTGTGATGCTGTAACATGAATTTTATGAATCAATCATCTAACGAAACAACAATTATTAGCAGGTTAAAACTGTTCTTCACATTTTTTGATAGCAGATGGGAGGATCTTGAAAAAAAGAACTGGAAGTCTACAGTGTACCGAGATTTTAGTGCCGGACTAGTAGTGGCTATGACGGCAATTCCAATGGCCATGGGCTTTGCCATTGCCATGGGTTTAAGGCCCGAGCAAGGAATTATTGCAGGCGCATTAGCGTGTATTGTAGGTAGAACTTTTGGTGGTTCTAAGTATCAAGTATATGGTCCTACCGCTGCATTTATTCCATTAATTGCCGCGCTTATGGTTAAGTATGGCTCCGAGCATGGAGGAACAACAGAACAAGCGCACGGATTTTTGATCTTGGTTTCTATCATCGCCGGTGTCATATTAATGTTAATGGGATTATTTGGTCTAGGAAAATTTGCCAAGCTGGTGCCAAACTCAATTATTGTTGGTTTTACGGTAGGTATAGCTGTTTCAATAGCCTTAACCAACTTGGAAGATATATTAGGTATTGAAAGCTTTCAAGATATGTTAGGGCAGGATGAAGAGATAAGAGGAGGTTTTTTTCATAATATTTACATGGCATTCGGGAATATAAACATGATCAATATATGGTCTGTTATGATCGGATTGCTCACCTTTGGATTAACAAAAGGTTTATTACGGATCTCTATTTTTATTCCCGCTCCGTTAATTGCCATTGCTGCTTCAACGTTATTGTCGGCAACGGTTTTAAAAGATAAAGGATTGATATTGGTAAAAGATCTATACGGATCCATCCCCAATAATTTTTTCGTATTCACCTCTCCGGAGTTGCCCGCAATGAATGCTGCCGTTTTTGTTGATATTCTATATTTTGTTTTTGCCATCATATTTGTGTCGGCTGTTGAAAGTGTTCTATGTTCAACCATGGCCGATAA
>CAYYUS010000267.1:0-4674 GCA_964474925.1 uncultured Akkermansia sp.
ATACTCTAGCGTTGAGTGTAGCAGCTGCCCAAAAGATGTTGGCGCAGACGGCAATCCAGGAATCTTACAAATATTGTGATAGAAAAACTTATTCTCACATGCCAACCAATTACTAATACTACTAGGTGAGATGTGAAACTTGTCTAATTTTTCTTTTACCAAATCCAAATAAGCCTCATCTAAGTTTAGAGGCTCTTTATTTCCAATATTACTAGGCATATCAAATGATGGAACAACAACTTCTGCCAATTTATTAGAAATAACCTGGGGTTTTAGTAAAGCTGTAAGAGATACTTCTTTACCACTAAAACTTTCTCGATAATAGCTAAGGTGTAGTTTTTTCATGGCACGGGTCATTGCCACATAAATCAACTTTAATAGATCTTCAACATCTTCAGCCTCTGTAACTATAAAACGGTTTAAGATCTTAGGGATATTAATAGACCCATAAACATCGCCTTTATCTTCATATGCCGTGTTTACAAGGGAAATCAAATACACATAATCGTACTCCAACCCTTTTGTTCCATGAATAGTTGAAAGAATAACACGTGATTTATTAGGAGCCGCATCTAAATAGTCAATACTCAACTCATAGTGCTTATAATACTCCAATAGTTCGGCAAGGGACTCTAGCGTCTTTTTACTATCTGTTCTACGAAATTGACCTAGAAACGAATTCCACTCATCACGAATAACTGCTATAGGCTCCTGGCCGTTAAATTTAGAAATAAGCTTGTCAAAAAAATGCTCTAATTCATCGTTTAATTCTTTGTATTTAAAGTCTTCGAGCATTGTAAGATCATTTGAAATCTCAGCAATCTGACTTAATCGGACATTATCTTTTTTACAGCCTAACCAAACCATAAATGGCAATTGAGATTCTTCTTTTTTGTAGAGTAAGTACGCAAATCCTAAATCTTCTTTATGACCAGATTCAATCAATAAATTACTGAAGTATGCATCTGAGACTTCCGTGTCTTTGTCTATGAACTTTAGACACATTAAGGCGCTAAAAATTACTTTTCCATACTGCGTTTCTAGTACGTTGTTTTTTGAAAAATTGAGTTTATACTCTATACCCAATGCGCTCAAGCACTTTTGGATTGGCTTTAAGTCATTGTTAGTTCTACCAAGTACTATAATTTTTTCATCAGAACTAGTTTGTTGCAAAAGCGCCTTTATTGAATTAGCTGTCGCATAAGCTTCTTGATCCTGGTTTTGATAAGAAGTAAGCGTTGGAGTTTCGTGCTGCCAATCACCTAAGCTATTACTACCGCAAACCATTGGATTACGTTTTAATGGATGAACATGACCTGATTGACTAATTAAATCATATGAAGTATTTAAAATATTAGTTGTACTTCTATAATTGGTATCCAATACAATGGTTTGTATTTCCGGTAACATATTTGATATCCAATCAAAATTGCTCAAGTTTGCCCCCTGAAAACGATAAATAGTTTGAAGCTCATCGCCTACAATACACAAATTAGGTGAGTCAACATCTTTAATTAATAGTCCAAGAAGTGCAACCATAATTTTATTGCAATCCTGAAACTCATCAACCATTATGTATTGATAACGCTCCTGCAAGGTTTGTCTTAGAGAAAGATTAGACTCTAAAATATATACAGCGTCATTTAACATATCCTGAAACTCAATTTTCCCTTTTTCATCCAATATATTCTGATAGGCATCGTAAAGTGGAATAATTGATTTTGAAAAGTCTTGAATTTTTTGAGCCAGATCCCTACCTTTTTTATTTAACTCTCCGCTCTTTAATAAATACTCTTGTTCGTAAGGTAAAATAGACTCAAGACACTGATTGGTATATGAAACAATGTTTTCATGTGTCACACACTCCTTCTTAAACAAGTTGAAAATATTATGTAGCGAATACAGCTTTTTATGCGTTAGTGGCTTAATATCGTAAAATGTACCCGCTGTTTTTGGATTAGTCAATAATTTCTCCAAAATCATAAACCTTTGGCCTGGAGTTAAAATAGAAGTGTTTTTACTTGAACTAGGGTCATGGTTCTCAATAATAATATCGTGGGCAAAAGAGTGAAAGGTTGAAACCTTAACTTCATCAGCTGCAGATCCCATTAAACCCTTGAGCTTTCTTTTCATTGAATTAACGCCAGCATTGGAAAAGGTAAGACAGAGTATGTTAGAGGGCTTCATATCTGTCTTTTGGAGGATATTACAGCACCTTAAAGCCACAACAGTGGATTTACCTGATCCAGCATTAGCAAGGACGCATAAAGGGCCATTAATGGCATCTACGGCCTTTTTTTGGTTGGGATTGAGCTCTTGACAAGCTTCTGTGTAAGATTTTAAGGTATTCATTGACATAATTTTGTTTTTAAGTACTACTGATTTGAATACAATACTATAGCAGGGTCTAGAAATCTAGCTTCAAGCAAATAAAGAATTTACAACTTATTGAAAATCAATCATATAATTAATTTATATATTTATACTAATAGGGTTAACTTTATCAAAATGAAGGTTTATGGGGGTTAATAAAGATCAATTAAAGCGCTTTTTTAAAATTGACGAAAAGATAAAAAATGGGAAAAAAGCTACTATTGCTCAACTAGCAATCGCATGGAATAATAGCTGCTTGGACGAAGATGATAAAGTAACCGAAAGAACGATAGCGAATGATATTAAAGCTATACAAGAAGTGTTTGAGGGGGCCGAAATAGAAGAGAAAATTGAAGGAAAATACTACTCATATGCCGATCATAAGTTTTCAATCAAACAATTGAACCTGAATGAAAACGATGAGGTTTTTCTAAGCTTGCTAAGAATGACTTTGCAGAATTTCATTAATACTGGCATTTATAGCAAATTCAATAAATTTAAAAACAAGGTCCTTCAAGAAGACAAATCAAAAACCAACAACGATAATACCACTCACAGTTTTATCCTACCAGAAGTCTCATATGGTAAATCAGGCTATGAATGGATTGAAACCTTATTTGAGGCTATAAAAAACGAATGGACAATTGAAATTGTATACAGAAAAAATTCAAATGAAATTTCAAGCAAAACGCTCTCTCCATACATTTTAAAGGAATTTAGAAAAAGGTGGTATCTAGTCGCATATGATCATGCAACAAATAGAAATTGCACAAGAGTATACGCATTAGATAAGATTAAAGATGTAGTTGAGTCATCTACAAATTACTATCATGACACATTTTTTAACTCAAATGATTATTTTAAATACACATTTGGCATACATCATGAATTGGTTAATAAGCCAATAGACATTGTACTTGAATTTGATAAGACTCAAATTGATCAACTAATGAATCACCCATTAATGGCTACTCAAAAAAGTACTTTACTCAACGGTGGCAATGTTTTAAGGGTTGAATTACAAGTCTATAATAGCTACGAAATTAAAAGAGAGATTTTAGGCTACGGTAAAAACGTAAAAGTAATTTCACCCGAAAGCCTCGCTAATGAGATAAAAGAAATGGCTAAAAGCATTGTAGATCAATATAAATAATTGCTTGAAGATAGATTTCGAAACAATAATATTTATTTGTATGACAGGAAAATTAGTAATTATACTGATTATCTAAATAATTATCATATGACAATAAATGAAACACTAATTGGACTTATCTATTGGATTGCATTTTATGTATTATATCTACTAAGAAAAAAACACCCTTTCAATATTATATGGAAATACACCATGATATTTTTTATGGTCTTAGTTGGAACTTTACTTTACAATAAATGGAAAGATTCAAATAAAAATAATTAACTAAACAGAACTTTAATTAGTTCTTAATATTAAAATAAATAATTCTAAATGAAATACTATAATGTTATTGACAAAAATGGTAAGGTATTGTTTGAGGGCGAATTTGAAAAATTAACCCCTTTCTTATCTAGTAAGAATATACCACTATTAAAAGTGGAGTCGAATGAAAAAGAAAAACTTATCGATTTGAGTGGTTCTAAAATCTTTGATGAAGAATACGATAAAATTAGCAACCTTGAAATTGGAGAAACAATAAATTATTACATAGTAAATAATAAAGATAAGTTTGGATATATAAGAGAAGATGGAAGTAAAATAACTGAAATAATATATAATGAATTACCATCTTACCATAATAGAAATTTTAAAAACGGACTAGCTTTTGTAGTAGAAAATGGGAAAAAGAAGTTTATTAAGGAAGATGGTACAGATTTTATTGAAATAGAAACGGCATGTGGATATGGTTTTGACAATGGCGTAGCATTGTTACAAAAAAATAGGCTTTATGGATATATAAATACTGATGGTAATGAAATTACGGGGTTTATTTACCATGATGCAACAAGATTTACAAAACAAGGTCATGGAATAGTTTCAAAAAATGGAAAATGGGGCATTATCAATTTTAAAGGTGTTGTAATTCTTGATTTCAAATTTGATCAAATTGATTATTTGACAACTTTTTCAAAAAATGAATCTATTAAACAGATATTAAAAGTAAAAAGCAATAACCTATATGGATTTATTGATTTAGAAAAAAATATATATTCTGAATGCGATTGTAAGGAAATCAAATACATTGATGACTCCCATTTGTTAATAAAAAAAGAAAAATCTTGGGGACTAGTCGACTTTAATAATAAAGAAATTGTCCCATGCAATTA
>CAYYUS010000268.1:0-4657 GCA_964474925.1 uncultured Akkermansia sp.
TTAATTTATCATCGCTAAACTCATCCCCTCCTTGGTAATACCAGGTGATCAACGAATCTTTATTGAATTGCCAGTGGATCTGTGCATTACACACAGTGATGAAAATAAAAAGTAAGAATGTATACTTAAGTTTAATCATTCAGCTTTAATACAGCCATAAACGCACTTTGAGGGATCTCCACATTACCAACTTGTTTCATGCGTTTTTTACCTGCTTTTTGTTTTTCAAGTAATTTACGTTTACGAGAAATATCACCGCCGTAACATTTTGCTGTTACATCTTTACGAATAGCGCTAATAGTTTCACGAGCAATAATTTTTGCGCCAATAGCTGCTTGAATAGGAATTTCGAATTGTTGTTTTGGAATTAACTCTTTTAATTTTTCGCAGATCTTTTTTCCGAACAAATACGAATTGCTTCTGTGTATCAAACACGATAAAGCATCCACAGGCTCGCTCTTTAAAAGAATATCTAACTTTACAAGATCCGAATCGCGCATGCCAATTGGATGATAATCAAAAGACGCGTAACCTTTTGAAATAGATTTTAAACGATCGAAAAAATCAAATACAACTTCTCCTAAAGGCATTTCAAATATCAACTCAACTCTATCGGCCGTTAAATAATTTTGTGTTACAATTTGTCCGCGCTTTTCAATACATAAACTCATTACCGGACCAATAAATTCCGATTTAGTAATAATATTCGCTTTAATATAAGGCTCTTCAATTCTGTCTATCCTTCCCGGATCCGGAAGATCACTTGGATTGTTCACAGTTACTATTTCTCCATTAGTTTGATGAGCTATGTACGATACATTTGGCACAGTTGTAATAACGGTCATGTTAAACTCACGCTCTAAACGTTCTTGCACAATTTCCATGTGCAACATCCCTAAAAAGCCGCAACGAAATCCAAAACCTAAAGCTAATGATGATTCAGGCTCCCAGGTTAACGATGCATCATTGAGTTGCAATTTTTCCATGCTGTAACGCAACTCTTCAAAATCTTCTGTATCTACCGGATAAATTCCGGCGAATACCATTGGCTTCACTTCTTCAAAACCATGAATGCCTTCTGAGCATGGACGATCAAAATGAGTAATAGTGTCTCCAACCTTTACTTCTTTGGCACTTTTAATTCCTGAAATAATATAACCTACATCGCCGGTGCTTAATTCTTCACGTGGCTCCGGTTTTAATCTTAACACACCAACTTCATCGGCATTATAAAACGCGCCGGTATTTACGAATTTTACTTTTTCGCCTTTTTTAATGGTACCGTTTATAATTTTAAAATAGGCAATAATTCCTCTGAACGAATTGAACACGCTATCAAATATCAGCGCCTGCAATGGCGCTTTTGGATCACCCACCGGAGCTTTGATGCGTTCAATGATCGCGGCTAAAATATCTTCAATGCCCATGCCTGTTTTTCCGCTGGCAGGAATAATTTCATCTCTCTCACATCCTATCAAGTCTATAATTTGATCTTTCACTAATTCAGGTTCTGCACTTGGCAGATCCATTTTATTTAGAATAGGAATAATAGTTAGATCGTGTTCTAATGCTAAATATAAATTGGAAATAGTTTGCGCTTGAATTCCTTGAGCTGCATCAACAATTAATAATGCACCTTCGCAGGCGGCAATAGATCGCGACACTTCATAACTAAAGTCAACGTGACCCGGAGTATCAATTAAATTTAAAACAAACTTTTCGCCTTTGTATTGGTAATCCATTTGTATGGCGTGACTTTTAATTGTAATGCCACGTTCTTTTTCAAGATCCATATCATCCAAAACTTGCGCTTGCATTTCGCGACTACTAATAGTTTTTGTAAACTCAAGCAGGCGATCGGCAAGTGTGCTTTTTCCGTGATCGATATGGGCAATGATACAAAAGTTCCGAATGTTCTTCATCTTTCTAAAAAACTCAATTTAAGGCTACAAAAATAGTAAAATAAAGGGGTATTTTAACGCCAAAAACGCCTAATTACAGGCGTTTGAAGAGGTTTTTGATATAATCGAGGGTGGCAATTTCCTTATAATTATCTCCAAAGGCATGATTCCACATAAAAGGCAGGTTATAACTTACCGTTGCCATGGCGGTTAAAGTAGCATCGTCCCATTCTTTATGCAAATTTTGCGGAAGGGTGATGTTATGCTTTTTGATCATTTGATTGAATTCTTTTACACCCTGCGGATAAATATCTTCGAGATGTTGGAAGATAACGCAGTTGGCATAACAATGACGCGTACCATGAATTTTTGAAAGTCCGTAACTCAAAGCGTGACATACACCAACTTCGCTATAAGTTAAACTTAAACCTCCCATTAATGATGCCACCATTAATTTATCATCGTTATCCGGAGTTTGTCCGCTTTTTTCGCCAAGATAAACTTCTCTGCAAAGTTCTAATGCTTTATCGCCGTATGCTAAACTAAACGCGTTGTTGCGAATTCCACCATGCGATTCAATGCAATGAATATACGTATCCATTCCTGTATAGAACCACCAATCGGTTGGAACGGATGCAATTAATTCAGGGTCTAAGATCACTTGATTAAAAACAGTCCAATCGCATTTTAATCCTAATTTTTTTTCAGGTCCTGTAAGTACAGCTGTCATTGAAACTTCAGCTCCTGTTCCGCTAATGGTTGGAACACCTAAATGATAAATGCCTGGCTTCTTAATTAAATTTAATCCTTGATACAAAGTAGATGAGCCTTCGTTGGTGAACATTAATGATAATGCTTTTGCAATATCCATAATGCTTCCTCCACCAATTCCAATAATTCCGCTTGGTAAACCTTTTTTACTTAATACTTCATCACGAAGTGTATCAATTTGTTGGGTTGTTGGTTCGTGCGGATCAACATCAATATAGTAAACCAGATCTTCCGGTTTGTTTTGTAATTTATTACTGAGTGGTTTTCCCTTGAAATAATTATCTACAACGTAAACAAAATAATTCTTATTCTCTTTACGAATTGGTTCAACAGTTTCTGCTAATTGGTTAAACGATCCGCGACCGTAAACCACCTTATCAATGTTCTTAAAATTTTTGTGTTGCATAAAATTATTTCGAGTACAATTCTTCTACTTTTGGCCAGTTAACTATATTCCACCAACCTGTAATATAATCGGCGCGTTTGTTTTGGTATTTTAAATAGTACGCATGTTCCCAAACATCCAATGCTAAAATTGGTTTGCCTTGCTCGCCCTCTAATTTCATTAAGGGATTATCTTGATTGGCTGTAGTAACAATTTTTAATTTTCCATCTTTGGTTTTAATTAACCAACACCAACCGCTACCAAATATCTTTGTTGCTTTTTCTGTAAATTCCTTTTGAAAAGTCTCGAACGATTTAAATTCCTCATCAATTGCCTTCGCGATTTTTCCTTCTGCTAAATTTTTGTAGCCCTCAGGATTCGCGCGCAGCAATGTCCAAAATAAGGAATGATTATAATGTCCGCCCAAATTATTTCTGATAACTGAGCTTGTATATTTATCTACATGTGTACACTTCACTTCATCCGAACTCATATAATCCATATTGGTAGATGGAGTTTCGTTCAATTTATTTACGTACCCTTGATGATGTTTAGTGTGATGGATCTCCATGGTCTTTGCATCAATAAAAGGTTCCATGGCATTGTACGCATACGGTAATTTAGGAAGTGTAAATGCATCACCTCCCATTTTATTTGAAACAGATTCTAGATGGTTTAATTTTTCTTCTCCGAACAAACTACTGCTAAGGCCCACTAATCCAAGCAAAGCACTTTTCTTTAAAAAATCTCTGCGATCGTTACTCATTTTAGAACTGAATTAAAAGTTGATTTTTTTCTACGGCATTTCCTTTTTGTACCGCAATTTTTTTGATGATGCCATCGGTTGGGCTCTTAAGCATGTTCTCCATTTTCATGGCTTCCAAAACTAAAAGCACATCACCTTTTTTTACTTCGTTGCCTTCGTGCACTAAAATGTTCAATACCATTCCGGGCATTGGCGCTTTGATCTGATTTATTTTTGCGCTCGCTACATTATCCATTCCTAAACTATGGAGTAGCTCATCGTACTTATCTTTTAATTCGATGGTATACTTTACCGAATTAATTTTTAACACCATTGTTTTTTCGACAGCATTAAGTTTCATCACATCCACATTGTACGACTGATCGTTGTGCAACAAATGATATTGGTGTGGATTTATTTTAATGAAACTTCCTTTTACAAGTGCTTCATTTAATACGCCCTCAAAATCATTTCCTTTTAATTTGAGATCGCTTTTATGATTGTTGGTGTCGTTTACTTTGATAGTATACATAGGAACACAAATTTAATAAAAAACCCCCGGCATATACCGAGGGTTCTTTTTGTTTAATATCTTAAGGTTATTTTTTTACGAACTCACCCATTTTGTTATCGTAGTTGAGGAAGTAACCGCCTTTAGGTAAATTACTTACGTCGATCTTCTCGCCGTAACCTTTTTTAACCACGTTACCATATTGATCATAGATCTCATACATGGTCTCGATCGGCTTTCCTTTAGCTACAAAATTAACATCTTTACTTGCTTTGATAGGTGCGAATGAAATTTCAGGAACATCGCTTACAAATTCTGCGGCTTTACTTAAACGTGGTTGCCCG
>CAYYUS010000269.1:0-4652 GCA_964474925.1 uncultured Akkermansia sp.
CCATCTTCTCTTCCAAATAGACATTCAATTCGGCAGCTTCCATTGCGAAATGGGCGATGTTAGAAGCGATGTTCTTCTGAAACGCTTGTTCTAAAAATGGCAAGATCGATTGGCGCATTCTACCGCGAAGAAACCGCTCATCGCAGTTTGTAGAGTCTTCAAAATAAGGAATTTGCTGCTGCTTTAGAAAAGATACGATCGTTTCTTTGGGAATAGGACAAGCAGAATTGTTACTTGTGCCATTACAAATGGCCAATGTGGTTTCAACCATTGCAAACAAAGGATATTATTATATACCACATTGTATCAAAGGCGTTGGAAAAGAAAAATATCTGGATCCAAAATTCAAAGAGAAACATTATGTGGGTGTGCAAAAGCAAGAATATTATGATATTGTGATCGAAGGAATGGAAGGGGCATTACTTCCAGGAGGCACAGCGTACGCCTCGCGTTTAAAAGATATTGTAGTGTGTGGAAAAACTGGTACCGCACAAAATCCACATGGAAAAGATCACGCAGTGTTCTTAGCATTTGCCCCTAAGGAAAATCCAAAGATCGCTATTGCTTGCATAATAGAAAATGCAGGATTTGGTGGTGTTTGGAGCGCGCCTGTTGTTACCTTGATGATGGAAAAATATTTGAAAGGTAAAACAGACAGACCGGAAATAGAAAAAAGAATAATGGAAGCAAACCTTATTGATGGTAGTATTAAAGTACTCGATAAAATTGATTAATGCTAAGTAGGAATCAAAATAGTTTATTTTATGGCGTAGATCGTACCATCATTTTGCTTTATGTGATCATGGTATTGTTTGGTTGGTTAAATATTTACGCCGCTGTGTACAATGAAGCACACAGTAATATTTTTGACATATCGCAGAAATACGGCAAGCAATTACTCTGGATAGCCGGTGCTGCTGTGATCGCATTCTCAGTGTTGTTGATCGATGCTGATTTTTTTACGGCATTCTCTTACGTATTTTATGGGGTATTGATCATAGCAAATATTGCAGTGCGTTTTATTGGTCGCGAAGTAAAAGGGTCACACTCTTGGTTTCGCTTTGGTGATTTTGGTATTCAGCCTGCGGAGTTCATCAAATTTTCTATGGCACTGGCGCTCGCCAAGTTTTTAAGCAATCAACAAATTGCGGTAAATACGCAATTTAGGCTGAGGTGGCGCGACCTTGTAAAAAACTATAAGAACACCTTTATTGCTTTAGCCATTATTTTAATTCCTTTAGTACTCGTAAAAAAATTGCAAGATGAAACAGGACTGGCCATTGTATTTGTGGCATTCTTTATTGTATTGTATCGCGAAGGTTTGTCTGTAGGATTTTTAATGATAGGCATGTTAGTGGCCATTTTATTTGTAGTAGCCTTAGTTGTTGCCAATACAATGTCTGTTTTAATTTCGTTAGGAGTTTTAGCTGCTCTTTCATTTTTAATTATACCGCGCAACAAAAAAAATCTGTTGATGGTAGGATTGGTTTATGTGTTTGCCGCAGGCGTAGTGCTCGGCTCCAATTTTATTTATAAAAAACTCGAGCCGCATCAAAAAGACAGGATCGATGTTTTGTTAGGTAAGAAGACCGATCTAAAAGGTGTTGGTTACAATGTGAACCAAGCAAAAATTGCCATTGGCTCCGGAGGATTTTTTGGAAAAGGCTATTTACAAGGCACACAAACCAAATACGATTTTGTTCCCGAACAAGAAACCGATTTTATTTTTTGTACCGTAGGCGAGGAGTGGGGATTTTTTGGAAGCACCATTGTTATTTTTCTGGAATTATTTTTGATCTTACGCGTGGTCTTTCTCTCCGAACGACAGCGCTCTTCATTTAGCCGTATTTATGGGTACGGCGTGGCCAGTATTTTATTTTTCCATTTGGCAGTTAACATTGGCATGACCATTGGCCTCATGCCTGTAATTGGAATTCCTTTACCATTTTTTAGTTATGGAGGTTCTTCGCTTTGGAGTTTTACTATTCTTCTGTTTATTTTTATTAAACTTGATGCGAATCGCCTTTTGATTCTGCGTTAATCTATCTGCTATTGCAAAATGTATTTTTTACGACGCCGTTTTGGGGTTATCCTCCTCTTGGAGGAGGTGTCACGGAGTGACGGAGGAGGAGAATCACAAGCGCGTCATTTTTTTACCGCACTGTTTAGCCCCATCCCCCTCTTTGAGGGGGTGGCATTTGCGGAGCAAATGACGGGGGAGGAAATCCAACCAATTTACTTTTTTGCTTTTGCCTTTACTACTTTTGGCTTTTTCTTGTATGCTGCTTCATAATTTTCAACCCAATCTTTCACGGTCATTTTTTTCATTAACTCACCAATGAGTTTATAAGGGATCTCATCCAACTTTTTAAAACGCACACAGCTTTTTCCCATATCGAGTTTTTGCTTACTGTGCTTGGGATATTCCTTCACAAACCATTTTAATAATTTAGGATCGGAATAAATACCCATATGGTAAAAATTAATTGAATCTTTTTGCGAAGCAATTCCTGCAAACGGCAGCGGCTCGCTTGGCTTACAATGATAACCCGCAGGGTAAAGTGTATGCGGAACAACATAACCCAAACCTCCATAGCTAATGCCGGCTTCAAAACCTTTGGGCAAGTTTTTTACAATAACATCATGTAGTTTATTAAACGCTTCTGCTCTCTCGGCAGGAACACTGATCAAAATTTCTTTTACTGTTTTTCCGGTGGCTTTCATATGGTATTATTAATGTATTTTAAAGGTACAAAAGGTTTTTTTAGTGTTGCAAATTAAATTTTCCGAATGGTTCACTGCCTTGCGTACGAGCGATGACCGAGTCCGCCCGCTTGGGTTTATTTGCTGTTATAGGCTGTAAGCGCCATTTAGTTTGATTAGTTGTCTAGCATTCTAAGTTCGACAAATTTAGGTCGATATAGTTTTGATAAAGGAGATTGTATATTATAGCAATTGTTATGATATAAGCGATTAATGAAATAAGTGTCGCAACAAATGGCTTTTTGTATATAGATTTGAATATAAAATAGTTTGTCAAAGCAATGATGACGAAGCCTACGATAATTTCAGTCATAAACATTTGATTAAAATAGGGGAGATATTCTCTACAAGCTTTTTCTACATTTTCCGCTGTCGCTGGTTCGGTAATTTGACAACTAATTTTTGGAGTTGTCCCAAAACCAATTACTAATAAAAAGAAAACAATAAAGGTCACAACGCAATCTCCGATTATTGTCAACGCCGTGATTAATATTCTTTTTCTTTTAGTCAATTGTCGATGTATAGTTTGTTTGTATTGTCTGAGCGCTTAATACCCCTAACGTTTGGCGAATAGACCCAGGCGGGCTTACGAAGCATCACCTGTCTTAACCCACCAAAGGTTATTTAAAGATACAAATGTTTTTTAGTGAGCCGCAAATAAAATGTCACGAAGTGGCCGAAATTTTGCACGCGAACGATGACCGAGTCCACCCGCTTACTTTTGCTTGTTCTTAGCTGCTGGTTTTTAACGATTGTCACCGAGTAAAGCAAGTGCGCTAATTAATAAGAATGTCTTCTGACCAAATATTTTTTCTCGAGATAATTTCTGCGTGATTTAGCTTGTCTTTTAACGTCGGATATTTTTTGGTTTGTTCTTTTGAGTGAAATTTGAATTCAAAACATTCGATTTCTCTGTCTGTGGCAACTTGAATTTCGAGTATGAAGCTTTTCTTTGAAATATTTGTCAATGTTACTTTTTTAATGGTGCATGTTTCGGTGCGGTGAGGCAAAAACTTTCCTTCGGGTATGGAAAAATAATAGGTTTGTCCAGATGAAACAACAGTAGTATTTGGAGTTGAGTAAATATATCCGTCTATTATGTCGAGAAGGCCAGCGAATAGAATTTTATTGTCAAATATGGCTTGGGCTAGTGAGTCGATTTTATTTTTTTCACTGACTATGTAATTTTGATAGTCTGTCGTGTGAAATATATTGGTCTTACTACTGTCAACGTGTATTGTCGTCGAAAAAGGATATTTGACGTCTTTGCTTGTTTTTTGTCCCGATGTTTTGAGCGTCTGGGCAAGATAGAAATGTCCAGAAAATAATAATATGAATAGGATTTGTCGTGTCATAAGTCGCGCTACGAGTTTTTATTCTGTCAAAATATTAAAACTATATTTTTCCCAATTGAACTTTTTAATGTCGTCAAAGGTCGCTTCAATAGCCTCGAAGTCTTCTGTCAAGGTTAAAAAAGAGTTTTCTTTATTTATTTTTTCTAAATCATAGTAACCGCGCTCGCATTCCTCGCAGTGCAAGTAAAGCTTATCATGAGTCGTATTTTTATAAACAAATAGCCTACCTCTATGATCACAAAAGGGGCATGTTTTATACCATAAGAATTCTTTCATACGGGTTTAATTATTTATCTAATTAGCTGTCATTTGTCGAGCGTGATGTCTAAAATAAAAACGCGTCGGCTTACAGTTAGCCGAACTGCTTTTTTACCGAAAACTTGTCTACTGAAGCATGTCCCGGCACTTGCAGCTTACGTTTTGGAGCCACCAGTAGTGCGGTTTGAAACCGTTGTCTACCGAAATGCTACTAACAAAGATACTATGTTCACGGACTTTTGCAAAGCGAAAATAATTGTCTTTCGCGGAGCGACC
>CAYYUS010000270.1:0-4649 GCA_964474925.1 uncultured Akkermansia sp.
CGCAAGGTGTTCCTTTTGCTCGTGAGTATGGTGGAATGTTAAGTAACCGTTCGTTTGGTGGTACACAAGTACAACGTACATTTTATGCAGCCGGACAAACAGGACAACAATTATTATTAGGAGCATACTCTGCATTGCAACGCCAAGTTGGAATGGGCGCTGTAAAATTATTAGCGCGCCATGAAATGTTAGACGTTGTAAATATTGATGGCAAATGTCGCGGTATCATTGCACGTGATCTTATTAGCGGAAAATTAGAAAGACATTTTGGTCACGCTGTATTATTATGTACAGGTGGATACGGAAACGTATTTTTCCTTTCTACAAATGCAATGGGCAGTAACGTAACTGCTGCATGGAAAGCGCATAAAAAAGGAGCATTCTTCGGAAACCCTTGTTATACGCAAATTCATCCAACATGTATTCCTGTGAGTGGAGATCATCAATCGAAATTAACCTTGATGTCGGAATCATTGCGTAACGATGGACGTATTTGGGTTCCAAAAAGCAAAGAACATACGCAAGCAATTGCTTCCGGAAAAATGAATCCAAACGACTTGAAGGAAGATGATAGAGATTATTATTTAGAAAGAAGATATCCGGCGTTTGGAAATTTAGTTCCACGCGACGTTGCTTCACGTGCTGCAAAAGAAAGATGTGATGCAGGATTTGGTGTGAATGCAACAGGTCAAGCAGTGTATTTGGATTTTGCTTTCAATATGAAATACAAGTACGGTAAAACAGAAGCCACTAAAAAAGGCATCGAGAATCCTACCGAAGAACAAATGACCGAATTTGGACAAGCCGTTATCAAAGAAAAATATGGTAACTTATTTGATATGTACGAGCAAATTACCGGGGTTAATCCATACAAAAATCCAATGATGATCTATCCTGCTGTTCACTATACCATGGGTGGTTTATGGGTGGATTATAATTTAATGACAACTGTTCCGGGATTATACGCATTGGGTGAAGCAAATTTCTCTGATCATGGTGCAAATCGCTTAGGCGCTTCGGCGTTGATGCAAGGTTTAGCAGATGGTTATTTTGTAATTCCATATACGATCGGAGAATATTTAGCAGAAGAAATTCGCACAAAAGCAATTCCAACCGACAGCGAAGCATTTGTAAAAGCAGAGCAAGAAGTGAGCGATCGCTTGAACAAATTACTGAACATCAAAGGAACAAAATCGGTTGATCATTTCCATAAACGTTTGGGTCATGTGATGTGGGACAAATGCGGTATGGCGCGTAATGCAGAAGGTTTAAAATGGGCTATTGAGGAGATCAAAAAAATACGTTCAGAATTTTGGTCAGACGTTCGTGTGCCCGGCGCATTAAATGAGTTTAATCCTGAGTTAGAAAAAGCAGGACGCGTGGCTGATTTTATTGAGCTTGGCGAATTGATGTGCATTGATGATTTGAATCGTAACGAAAGTTGTGGTGGTCACTTCCGTGAAGAATATCAAACCGAAGAAGGTGAAGCAAAACGTGATGATGATAAATTTGCTTACGTGGCAGCTTGGGAATACAAAGGCGAAAGCAACTTTGAATTACACAAAGAAGAATTAAAATACGAGAATATTAAAATTGCTCAACGTAGTTATAAATAATTAAAAGAGAAATTATGAGTGGTACCGGCGGAAAAAACATTAATGTCACAGTAAAAGTGTGGCGTCAACGTAACCAAAACGAAAAAGGAACTTTTGAAACACACGAAATGAAAAGTGTTTCAACGGATATGTCGTTCCTTGAAATGTTCGACGTTTTGAACGAACGTTTAATTACTGAAGGAAAAGATCCTGTGGCATTTGATCACGATTGCCGCGAAGGAATTTGCGGAATGTGCAGTATGTACATTAATGGTCGCCCACACGGACCAAAAAATGCAGTAACAACTTGCCAATTGCATATGCGTAGTTTTAACGATGGTGATACCATTGTGGTTGAACCTTGGAGAAGTGGTGCTTTTCCTGTAGTGAAGGACCTAGTTGTTGATCGCGCGGCATTTGATCGCATCATAGCAGCCGGTGGTTTCGTTTCTGTAAATACAGGTAATGCAAAAGACGCTAACAATATTTTAATTCCAAAACCGGAAGCTGACGAAGCGTTTAACGCGGCAGCTTGTATTGGTTGTGGTGCTTGTGTAGCGGCTTGTAAAAATGGAAGTGCTATGTTGTTTGTTTCGGCAAAAGTTTCGCAATTAGCTTTATTACCACAAGGTAAAGTAGAGGCTGAAAAACGTGTACTTGACATGGTTCATCAAATGGATATTGAAGGTTTTGGTAACTGTACAAATACCGGAGCTTGTGAAGCAGAATGCCCTAAGAGTATTTCGCTTGAGAACATTGCACGCATGAATAGGGAATATGTGTTTGCAAGTGCAAATGAGAAGAAATAAATTCATCTGAAATATTTAGAAAGCCACCTAAAAGGGTGGCTTTTTTGTTTTAGCAATGTTAAATCAGTGTAAAACCGATATTTTGTTGATTCTCTTGAGAGAATGTTAAATAAACAAAGCATAAATTTTATATTTTCGTACATCTAAAATCAAGGATCATGAAAAAAGGTTTACTGCTACTACTTAGTATTTTTTATTTCTCAACCATCGCACAAACTACTTTAAATACAGTTTGGATGAATGGCTTTGGCGGACCAATTGGCGATGATAGAGTGTACCATAGCTGTGTTGACGCATCGGGTAATATTTATATAACTGGTCAAATACAATATTCCCTTGATATTGATCCCGGGCCACCTTTTGCTTCGGTGACAGTAAACAACAGGCAGGCTTATTGTTCTAAATTTTCCCCAAGTGGAACTTTGCTTTGGTCGAGGAATTTTGATGGAGAATCGGTAGCAAGTTCTGAAGCTAATGCTATTGCAGTTGATGCGAGTGGGAATGTTTATGTTGCAGGAATTTTTGAGTATGGTAACATTGATTTTAATTTAGCATCACCTGGAACAAATACCTTAACATCTAATACCGATGCTAAAGATATGTTTATTGCAAAGTTCTCTACCAACGGTGCGTTCATTTCGGTACAAGCAATAGGAAATACCTCCGCTAACGTGGTTCCAATGCGAATGAAAGTTGATGCGGCGGGAGATCTTGTTGTTTCGGGATATTTCGATCAAGATCCATCTGCTATTGTTGATTTTAATCCAGCTGGCCCATCTTATACCGTGGCTACAAATGGGAGCACGGATGGTTTTGTGGCGAAATACAATTCATCTGGGCTGTGTCAATTTGCTATAGCTTTTGGCTCTTCTGTGAATGATTATTGTTACGGTTTGGATATTGATGCATTGAATAATGTGTATGTAGCCGGAATTTTCAAAAGTGTTGCTGATTTTGACCCTACAGCCTCTACATACACTTTAGCTGCCGCAGGAATTAATGCAATGTACGTTGCAAAGTATAATTCTACCGGCGCTTTAGTATGGGCAAATGGAATTGGAGGGACAGGCAATGAGGGAGGGTATAGAGTAAAACTTGATAATAATAATAATGTATTAGTTTCCGGATATATGACCAGCGCTTCCTTTGATGCAGATCCTTCTCCAACAATTACATTAAATCTTACAAAAGTAGGTACAGGAGCAACTGATGCATTAATTACAAAATTTGATTCACAAGGAAATTTAATTTGGGCTAAAAATACTGGTGGAACAGGTGAAATGTGGCCTTATAATATAACAAATGATGCTCAAAACAATATTTATATTGTTGGGGCATTTGAGGGCGTTAATGATTTTGATTTTTCAGCAGCTGTTAATACACAAACTGCAATTACATTATCAGGAGCCGATGCTTATCTAGCGAAATACACTCCAGCAGGAGATTATATTTTTGCATACGCATTTGGAGGAGGCTTATCAGCATCTAATGAGGCTTATGAAGTTCAAATTGCAAGTAACAATGATATTCTTTTTGGTGGGTTGTTCATTGATGGATCTGTAGACTTTGATCCATCTGCTGCTACAAACACTTTAACACATAATGGAGGGCAAGATGTATTTTATTGCAGATATTCGCAATGTATTACGCCTGATACTCCAACTTTAACCGTGAACACTTTAACAATGTGCGCTAATAGCGTTGCAACATTGTCAATTGCAGGTGGAAATTTAAACTCGGCAACAAATTGGGTTTGGGCAAGTGTAGTTTGTGGATCTGGCACAGTTGCTGTTGGACCAACAGTTACTGTTTCTCCATTATTTCTTACCGAATATTTTGTTAGAGGAGAAGGTGGATGTTCAGCGCCTGGAGCATGTGCTACAGTTTCGGTAGATGTTGGAGCTTTGAAGGGAATAACGGGCACGGTAACAACAGGCGCTGCAATTCCTGTTCCTGGTTTGATTCAATTGTTTCGTTATGAAGGACCGTTAACAAAATGGGATTCGGTAACATATCAAAATGTGAATGCTTCAGGAATTTATTCATTCAATGCAGTGAATTCCGGAAGCTATATTATCATGTCTATTCCAACTGCAACAGATATGGTTAGAACGTATGCGCCTAATAATGCAACATGGAAGAACTCTACTGTTTTTTATCACGGTTGTCTGATCGACTACAATATTAATATCAATGTTGTTCCAATGCTTACGCTCACACCTGGCCCGGGAGTTCTTTCAGGAAA
>CAYYUS010000271.1:0-4642 GCA_964474925.1 uncultured Akkermansia sp.
GATCCGTAAGAGTAATTGGCGTTAGCACTATCCAATATTTTTTTTCCGTTATTAAACGTAACTTCAACAATACCGTTGTTTTCGGTTTTGATCTTTTTTGTGATCGGGAACAGATAACTCATCAATGATCTCATAATTGAATAAACGTTTGATAGAACCTTTTTCTTAATTAAAAACGCATGAAAAAGATAACCTATTAATGAAGCAAATTTAGTTATTGTGAAAAACGAAAGGTATGATATAGGTCATAAAAAAACCTCCTAACATTATGAAAGGAGGTTTTTTTTTCAAATGAAATTATTTTATAGTTGTGCTTGTAGCTTAGCTGCCAATGCTGCTTTTGGAGCAACACCAACTTGTTTGTCTACAACTTGTCCATTTTTAAAATACAAAAGAGTAGGGATGTTACGAATGCCGTATTTAGCGCTGATCTCGGAGTTGAGGTCAACATTTACTTTACCAATAACTGCTTTTCCATCGTATTCTTTTGCCAGTTCTTCAACTACAGGACCAACCATGCGGCAAGGACCGCACCATTCTGCCCAAAAATCTATTAATACCGGTTTGTCGCTTTTTAAAACTAATTCGTCAAAATTTGCGTCTGTGATCTCTAATGCCATAATATTTTATTTTTTATAAGGTTTGTATTTCAATAATCGTTCCATTCAAAGTTAAGGTCTTTATGTCATAAAACCATGACAATTACTCCTGTTTTTGAGCATTAATTAACAGTATTTTTCTTTTTGTACTCAAAAAACAGACTCAAGCCAATACTTAAGAATAAAATGGCAGAACCTGCCATTGCAATGCTGTTGCCGGTTTGGTAGGTCTTTGGCTCAAACTTAAATTCTACTTTATGTTTTCCTGCCGGCACGATCATAGCGCGCAATACATAATTACCGCAAGCGTGTGGTTTTAATTGCCCATCAACATAGGCGTTCCAACCAAACGGATAATAGATCTCAGAGAATACTGCCATTTGCTCTCCTGCAGTTTCGCTTTCGTAAGTTAAGTGATTTGGTTCGTAAGAAGTAAGTTTAATACTGCCTTGTCCATCATATGTTTCTTTGAAAGGAACTTCCGCTTTAAATTTTTCTTGCACTACCAATTCGCGTTTAGTATTTGTTTTATAAAGTTCTTTTATTTCATCATCCGAACTAGCAACAGCTTTTACATTCTTCACAAACCATGCATTACCATTTGCTTTTGAATTTGTGAATGGCGCCGGCCCACTTTCGCCACCGGGAAGAATGAAATATTTTGTGTTCAACATATTTATCACGTTCAATTTAGAAAGTAATTCATCCATTAAGCTATCGTTACCTAAAGCTTTATTGGCGCCAGCGTAAAATGTACTTATCTCTTTTGATACATGAAAATCCACTAACTCCTGATACTTTTTAAGTTTAGCACCATGATAACCACCAATAGATTGATGATAATAAGAAGTAGAAGCATCATTGAAAGTATTCACAGTTAAGTTCAACACGCGGTTATTAAATCCTTTATCTTCCAAGATGATATCGTCGGCCTGTGACTTTTGTGCTACATCCTGCTTGTTTTGATTTTTTGGAACAAAGGAGCTTGAATCGATGTAACGAATATCAACAGTCCAAAGATCAATTAAAATAAAAATGCCCAATGCGGCAAGTAAGATCTCACGTTTGATCTTATTTGTATAGAATAAATAAATAAATGCAGCGGCCATTAAAATAAAAATGAACGAACGTAGTGCGTCTGCTTTAAATATTGCCTCGCGTGCTTTTTCAAGCTCGGGCATCATTTGAGCCACATAAGGTTTTACCTGCGCTTCAGGATTTCCGCCTTTAGTAAACTCTTGCACTAGTAAAGCTTCTTCATTTGCTCCGCTAAATGTATTGAACATAGAGGGCGCAACATAACAGAGCAAACAAAAACCGCCAATAACTATGGTAGAAGCGAAAAAAAGTTTTTTTAGTTCAATGCCGTTCTTTGCAAAACGTAAGCTGATCTTATCGCTCCAGTTTTTATGTTTTAGCAATTCGTTAACTGCTAAAATGGCCATGAGTGGAATAGTAAGTTCAGCAACTATCAGTATCATACTCACCGCGCGAAATTTATTGTAACCGGGAACGTGATCCATAAAAAAATCGCTAAGCCATTTGTAATTACTTCCCCAACTTAAAGCAACGGTTAGTAACGTAGCAAAGAACAAAGGCCATTTCAAATTATCCTTCACTACAAACATCCCTAAAAATGCAAGGAAAATAACAATAGCGCCAATGTATACCGGTCCGCTTGTAAAAGGTTGTTCGCCAAAATAAGAGTACATAGAACCAACTTGTTCTTTAAATTCAGGATCTACTTTTTTTAATGCATTAGCATCTACTTTTTTAATGGAGCTACTAGGACCACCTTTAAAATCGGGAATTAAAAATGTAAATGTTTCGCCAATACCATAACTCCATTGGGTAGCGTAATCTTTATCTAAACCGGAAGTAATGTTGTTCGCGTTCTTTTGTAATTTTTCATTTATGGTAAGATCTGTTCTACCGCGCGTAC
The DNA here is from genome assembly GCA_964474925.1 of uncultured Akkermansia sp. Classification (GTDB taxonomy): domain Bacteria; phylum Bacteroidota; class Bacteroidia; order B-17B0; family Aurantibacillaceae; genus Aurantibacillus. The sequence continues at coordinate 2,542 of CAYYUS010000271.1, forward strand.
TCATTTTGCCATATTCATTTGTACACATTAAATTTCCGGCATTAGGTAATACACCAATAAGAGAAGCTGCAAAAAATAAACCTAATGCAATGGCAAATGGTTTTAAATTTTTTGTACGAAAGGCGCTGATGGCATATCCTAAAAGAATAAATCCAATTAAAATATAGCCGTAATACGATATCTGAACGTGATTAGCATTTAATTCCATTGCAGTGAAGAGTGCTGTCACCGCAAAGCCCAGCCAAATGCGTCCATTGAACAATAAGATAATTCCACCAAGTAATGCCGGTAAATACCCTAAGGCATTTGCTTTGGAATTGTGACCCGCTTCAATAATAATTAAAAAATAGCTGCTTAGTCCATATGCTAAAGCACCAACAATGGCAAGCCAAGGATCAACCTTTAAACAAAGCAAAAGGATAAAAAAACCGAAGAAGTACAAGAACATATATCCTGATGGATGCGGTAAAAATAATTTAAAAGCCGCGTCTAATTTATTTACCCAATTACCAGGGTAAAGTGTAGAAATTTGATACGCCGGCATTCCACCAAACATAGAGTTGGTCCATAAAGGTTCTGCATCATGTTTTTCGCGGTAATCAACAATTTCTTTGCTCATTCCCTTGTGGCGATCAATATCACCTTGTTTTAATTCTTTACCACTTAAAAGAGGTTTAAAAAAGAACAGTGTGAGCGCAGCGAATAAAACAATACCGGCTATGTAAGGCATTAATTTTTTAAGATCTAATTTCATATGTATTTGAATTGTGTTTTGTGTTGATCAAAGACCAACGTATAAAATAGGCTGTTTATGATGTGAGTTCTGTTAACAAGCGTTAATGAATTAAGGTTTTGTTCCAAATACTTTTCGCAAAAGATCAGTTACACGAGCTGCTGGGTCTTTACGTATTTTTGCTTCTTCATCAGAGATCAAAAGCATTAATCCATTTATAGCTTTAATGGTAACGTACTCTTCTAGATCCGGATTTTGTTTTTTCACACCGGGGATCTTATTGTATTTTGTAACTAACGGATTCCAATAGCTTGTAACTTTTACTTTAGCAATAGCGTCCTTAACCACCGGTTTAAATTTTGTTTTCAATGGCGAATACGTATTTTCTCTTAAAAAATGTGTAGCTGCAGTATCGTTCCCTTTTAAAATTGCAAAACCATCGCTCACACTCATATTGGTAATTGCATCAATAAAAATGGTCGCAGCCCCTTTGGCAGCTTCCTCAGCGGCACGATTTAAGCTTGTTTCAAACTCAGTGATCTTTTTTTGCATACCCAAACTGGTAAGCTTTGTTTTCATATCTGCGGCTTCTTGTGGCCAAGGAATAAAAATGCGCGGGTTTTTATAATAGCCATCTAATTTGCTGGCCATAGTAGACGAACTGTTTGTTCCAATACTCAAGGCTTCTTTTAAACCTTTAATAACCTCTTCGTTGGTAAGCGCTGGCGGTGAAGTTGGGGTAACAACGCTATTTACTTTTTTAGCTAAAGAATCTTTTTTATTCTTTAATTTATCTAACATGGATTGACCTTGTGCTCCAAAGCAAAAGCTTATGAGTGCAATAATTGCCAGCGATTTTTTCATTGTTTACTAATTTATACAAAAATAGACTGTTTTTTATTAATTATTTGGTTTATACTTGTTTTTTATAAATCATGAAGGCCGAGATATTAACCATAGGCGACGAGATCTTAATTGGGCAGGTTACCAATACCAACGCGGTATGGATCGCTCAACAATTGAATCTTATTGGAATTAAGGTTGTTCACATGGCTACTGTGAGCGATGATCGCGAGGAGATCATAAAAGGCCTCGAAAATGCTTCTCAAAGAGCAGATATGGTTTTTATTACCGGAGGATTAGGGCCCACAAAAGATGATATCACAAAAAAGACATTTGCTCAGTATTTTGGAGTAGAATTAGTGCTTGATGAATTGATACTAGTTGATGTAAGTTCATTTTTTATAAAACGCGGTAGAGAGGTGAGTCAGTTAAACAAAGACCAAGCGTTAATACCAAAAGGTTGTAGACCTATTCGAAACAAAAGTGGTACAGCTCCCGGCATGTGGATGCAAAAAAATAATAAAT
>CAYYUS010000272.1:0-4634 GCA_964474925.1 uncultured Akkermansia sp.
TATATTGATTATTTGACGTAATGAATGCAGTAAGATTGTCATAAATCCTTAATTTTATATCCTCATGAAAGCTTCTACCATATTCATCGTTGAGGACGAAAAAGCCATTCAGGATACGCTTAAGCTTAATTTAGAGTTTGAGAACTATAAAGTGCTTACCGCAGATGCCGGTAACTCTGCCCTTAGCGTTTTTAAAGATAATTTGAACGCGATAGATCTTGTTTTGTTGGATGTAATGCTTCCGGAGATCAACGGTTATGATCTTTACAAAAAATTTAAAGAGCAAAACGCTCAGGTGCCTATTATCTTTTTAACGGCCAAAAATCAAAGTATGGATAAGATCTCGGGCTTAAAATTGGGCGCCGATGATTATTTAACCAAACCTTTTGATCTGGAAGAGCTTTTGCTGCGCATTCAAAATGTTTTAAAGCGTTACCCTGCTAAAAACAATAATTTGTTCAGTTTTAAAACCGGCAGCATTAATTTTGATACCTACGAGATAGTGGATATTAAAAAAGAAAAGCACAGCATCTCTAAACGTGAGATCGGTTTATTGCAACTTTTAACTTCAAACGAAAATAAAGTTATTTCTCGCGATCAGATCATTGATAAACTTTGGAGCGCCGACGAAAATCCATCATCACGCACCATCGATAATTATATTTTAAATTTCAGGAAGTATTTTGAGCAAAATCCTAAAGAACCACAGCATTTTCATTCTATTCGTGGTGTTGGGTATAAATTCACACTTTAAATTTTCTAGTTAAAAAAAATGGCAAATGCTTTATAGCACTTGCCATTCTGTTTTTGTTTTGAGATATTATTTAGGTTGTTTACTTACCCAATCACCCAATTGCTTTTTGTATCTGTCAAAAGTAAAATGGTTCTCAACCTTAAAGTAATTCTTCTTATCAATAGTTCCTTTATAACACCATTGAGCCACACTTAATTTATCATCATCAAATGGAAATATTTTAACCAGTTCTCCAACTTGGTTAGTAGTTAAATACTCATCAGCATATACTTGCTTTATTTTAGCGATCTTATCTCTATCAAAAGATGCTTTTTTTACGGCATCCAGTCTATCATTAAAATCAGCGCTTGAAATAGCCGTAATAACTACCGATGTTGAAGCTGCTGTTGTTGGTGTTGCAGCCACTGTTTGCGTAACCGGGATTGTTTGCGTAACCGGATTTGTTTGAGCTCTGGTTGTGGCAAGGGTTGTGGTTACAACAGGAGTTAAAGTTTGTGTTGGAACTTCAGGCTCATCCATCATAATTAACGATTTGCTTTCGAGCATGATGGAATAATTACCATAATTATCTTTTACGATCACGTATTTAGATAAATATTTTGGCTCACTTGCCAATGTATAACTGATCATGGTGGTTGAACCGGCTTGTAATATTTTTACACGGTATTGATATTCATCCAGCATATTAAATGTTACAGAAGGCGTATAATCGTTACTTAAACGAATACCGTTTAGTGATGCAATAAAATTAGGAAATGCTTTATTGGAATTCCTGATCACTAATTTTCCAAGATCTTGTGCCTTTACATTTGTTGATACTACTAGTATCAAAAGAGCTAAATACGTAATTGTTTTTTTCATAGGTTGTTTTTAATTCAGGTGTTTCAAATTTTATGCTAATAAGCCATCAAATATCACAAAATATATTAAAATAGCTACAATTTTATTCAAATAACCAGCATATCATAAATTTGTTCAAGCTCGCATAGCCAATCTGCGGATTTTGTTTACATTTTTTGTTTTTGATCGGTCATTGGTAAGCGATGAATATCTAAAAATAATTCTCTCAAACGTTTTGAAGAGAATTTCTTTGCTTTTTCACCACCAAACTGATCGGCATAGCCGTCGGTGAATAAATATAAAAGATCATCTTCTTGGTAGTTGATCACTTCTTCTTTAAAGATCTTATCACCGGTTCGCATTCCACCTAACGAGAATTTGCTCGCTTTTATTTCGGTTAATTCTTTATTACGTATAAATATCACAGGGCGTTTTGCCGAAGTGATCACAACTTCTTTTTTTGCTTTGTTTACTTTTATGAGCGTAAGATCCATTCCGTCTTGTACCGAAACATCATGATCTTTTTGTTGCTTTAATGTAAAATTGATCAGCTTATCTAATTCTTGTAAGATCTCGGAAGGCTTATATATTTTATTATCAATAACGGTTTGATTCAATAAACTACTTCCTATTACCGTCATAAATGCTCCCGGAACACCATGTCCTGTGCAATCGGCACAAACCAATAAATATTCTTCCTTGTTTATTTCATGGAACCAGAAAAAATCTCCGCTTACAATATCTTTTGGCTTATAAAAAATAAACGATAAAGGAACACTTCTGTAAATGGTTTCTTCTTGTGGTAAAACCGCGTATTGAATTCGCTTAGCGTAATTGATGCTATCGGTTACATCTCTGTTCTTTACTTCCAGCTCTTTGCTTTTTATTTCCAATTCTGATTTTGAAGTTTTTAATTCCTTTAAGAACTGATTCTTGTAATTCTCATACATATTGATCACAACCGCTAAAAAGAAACAACAAAAACCAAAATTCATATAGGGATAATGCGATTCGGTTTTCATTACATCACCTTTAAAATCGTGCCACCCCATAACTTCTGCTACGAACATAAAAGTTATGGTTAAATAAGTAAGCGTGAACCAAAAGATACCTGTCCACCTATTGGCTACCAAGAACAACCATGCACATATAACGATACCATTAACTAGATCGCTTGAATAAATACCGCCCGATATCTCGTAAGTTTGAATATTGGACGTGTACCCCATCAGTGCACTTATATTCACCAATAATATGCGTTGATTCCACTTCTTGTAAATAAAGAACATGGCCAGCAGCATCACGCAAAAAAAGGCATTACCAATAACTAATTCCGTATCGTAATGCACGTTACCAAACATCACATAAAACTGCCCTATTACCGCAAAGGCAAAGAAAATGGCAAACGAAATAATAAAGAATCTACCCTTGCGGTATTTTTCCGGGTCTAATTTATCCTTGGGATTTACAAAATAATCTATGCTCGACGATAAACTCATTATTAAAATCTAATTCCTAAAACGTTAACATCATCCACTTGCTCATGTTGCCCGCGCCACTTTGTAAATTCTTGTTCAAGCTTTTGCTTTTGAACTAATGCGGTATCCTCACTTATGTTCACTAAAAATTCTTTCAATCGCTTGCTCGAATACTTTTTCCCTTTTTCACCACCAAACTGATCGGTATATCCATCGGTGTATGTAAATATTACATCGTCTTCCTTAAGTTCAAATTTGATCTCTTCAAAATGCTTCTCGCCACTTCTCATGCCGCCTAACGAATGCTTACTGCCTTTGAATTCTTTCATTTGTTTATCGCGAACTAATATCACAGGACGCTTAGCGCTGGTAATTGTACATTCCTTTTTATGTTTATTTACTTTTATCAACGAAAGATCCATTCCATCCTGAACACCTTGTTGTCGCTGTTTATCTTGTTTAAGCGTTGAATTCAAAAGCTCATCCAAATTCATCAAGATCTTCCCTGGCTCATAAAATTTATTATCAATTACAATTTGATTCAATAAATTACTTCCAATAACGGTCATAAACGCTCCGGGAACTCCATGTCCTGTGCAATCGCCACAAATGATAATGTATTCGTCTTTGTTGAGTTCATGAAACCAATAAAAATCTCCACTCACGATATCCTTTGGCAAATAATAAATGAATGATAAAGGAATGGCTCTTTGAATAGCCTCTTCACTTGGTAAAACGGCATATTGAATGCGTTTAGCGTAATTGATGCTATCTCTTACATCATGATTTTTTGTTTCAAGCTCCCTACTCTTTTCTTCTAATTGCAAACTTTGTTTCTTAATATGTTCTTCGGCATCACTGCGCGTTTTAATGAACATCCAAACAATTATCACATTTAATAGTAAAGGAACCAATACCTCAATAATGGTTCCTTGATATTGCTGGGTTACAGGAATACTTAGTTTTTCCGACAATGGGCCCGTGATCGATGAAATAACGCCCATGATCAAAATACAAATTAAACCCCACTTTCTGCCAAAAAGAAAAAAGGAGAAAAGTATAAAGGTCATGATCCATAAACCGGATGTGATATCAGCTTTGTTTTGCTGGATAACTACCTCTCCATTTGAAACTAATATTTGCTGAATGATATACCAAATAGATGCAATACGAACGTTCTGCTTATACTTAAGAATAAATGGAATTATAAGCAACGCCATTACGGCAAACGTGAGGCATATCGTATGATACGTATATCCTCTAACTATAGCTGAAATGTAAAAAGCAGTTCCAAGGATCCAAAAAGAAATAGAATAACTGTAAAGCAATTCGATCTTCGACCTTTCAAATACATCATCTGTTTTTGCAAGATAATCTCCTATAAACCACTGTTTAAGCTTATTCATAAGTTTGAGACGATAAAAATAGCAATTATCCCCATTAAATCAATTCTTTTCTTAATTATTATGTCTTTTATTCCACTAAACATTTCTTATATTTAGCTCAATAAAATCTATTCAAATTAACCTAAATATATGAACGCTTTACAAAATTACGCCTGC
>CAYYUS010000273.1:0-4630 GCA_964474925.1 uncultured Akkermansia sp.
AGCAATTGGAGTTTCTACTTCCTTACCCGCTGTCATAATTAGATCTGCAAACTCATCCACAACTAATACTATATAAGGTAAGTATTTATGTCCGTTCTCGGGATTTAATTTACGGTTAATGAATTTAGTATTGTACTCTTTAATATTTCTAACCTGCGCATCTTGTAATAATGCATAACGATTATCCATTTCAATACACAATGAATTAAGTGTATGAATTACTTTGGTATTATCAGTAATGATGGCATCTTCTGAATTTGGAAGTTTTGCTAAGAAGTGACGTTCAATTTTATTGAACAAGGTTAATTCAACTTTTTTAGGATCGACCAAAACAAATTTAATTTGCGCCGGATGCTTTTTATAAAGAAGAGAAACTAAGATCGCATTCAATCCAACTGATTTACCTTGACCTGTTGCTCCGGCCATTAATAAGTGAGGCATTTTTGCTAGATCGGCAATGAAAATCTCGTTGCTAATGGTTTTTCCTAAAGCAATTGGCAACTCGTAATTGGAATTATTGAATTTTTCAGATGCTAATATATTACGCATCGGAACCATCTCAGGCGTTTGATTTGGAACTTCAATACCAATAGTTCCTTTACCGGGAATTGGCGCAATGATACGAATACCTAAAGCCGCTAAACTTAAAGCGATATCGTCTTCCAGGTTTTTAATTTTTGAGATGCGCACACCTGCTGCCGGAACAATTTCGTATAATGTTACAGTTGGACCAACCGTAGCCATTATTTTTTCGATCTCAATTCCGTAATTTTTAAGCGTGTTGATGATACGATCCTTATTCGCAACTAATTCTTCCTGATTTACTTTTCCTTGTCCTGTTCCATAATCATTTAAAAGATCGAACTCAGGGAATTTATAAGATCCAAGATCTAATGTTGGATCATACTCACCAAACTGCTCAACTAAACTCGCCGCTTTATTTTCTTCTTCGGTAATTACAGGTTCTTCAACGGTTGCTTTTACTTCAAATTCTGCTTCGCCTTTTTTTGTATCGTCTTTTGTAACTTCAGGTTCAGCATTCAACAACAATTCTTTTATTTCTTCGCGTGCTTGTTTATCTAATTGCGAATCAATAATTGCTAATTCAACTTTTTCGTGAACATTCAACGGCGGCTCATCAGTTGCAGGTTTAACTTCAAATGTATGTAAGCGTTCTGCTTCTTCTTTGCTAAGTCTTACGGCTTCCTCGTCAACTACATCTACAACCGGTTTAACTTCCGGCATTTCATTTTCTATAGCTTCATTCTCGCTCAAATCAGGTTTTGGTAATTTGAATGAAAGATTTACTACAAGAACTAAGAACGTTAGCATTGAGAAACCAAGCATCACTAATAATCCTGCTCCACCTAATACATTTATTATTTGTTCGTTGATGTAATATCCGTAACCTCCGCCAATAAAATTCAATTGATCTTGAAAAATGTATGATAAGGTTAACGACGACCAAACCATAATAAATAACCACTTTGCGTTGAATGCAGAAATGTTTATGAATTTACGTTGGATGAGTTTTTGAACTCCAAACAAAGCTAGAACGGGAACCATGATGAACGATGCAACACCAAATCCTTTATAAATAAAGAAATGAGAGAATAACGCACCAAATTTACCAAGCCAGTTTTGAACCTTTACTTCCTTGCTAAAGAATTCGCTCAAAGGCGCCATCACTTTATCGTGATCAACTTCGTGCGTAAAAAAGTAAGAAACAAATGCCACAGCAAAATACGCCGAGAACAAAATAAGCACAAGGCCAATTATTTTTTGAGTTTGCTCAGTACGATAGATCGTAAGAATCTGATCCAAACGTTCCTTTAGGTTTACTTTGGCAGAGATTTTTTCTGCTACAGGTTCAGTTTCCTTAACGGCTTCCTTCTCCTTTTTCTCGGCCTTTTGTTTGTTCTTTTTCACCTTTGGTTTTTTCACCTCGGGTTCAAAGTCTTCAATTTCCTGTTCGTCTACTGTATCTTCAACAAACGTAGTTTCGAGAATAGGTGTTTCCCTTAATTTATTTTTCTTTCCAGTGCTCATTTAGCTAATAAATATAGGTGAATGGTTATTTTACACGATTTGAAAGCCAAAATGTTGTTAACTATGAGGTGTTGAATACATCAACAGGCTTTTTGTAGTGTTTTCAAGGGTTTCACGGTCAATGCACAACTCGCGAACCTCTATAATTTTAACCGCAAAGACGCAAAGAAACAAAGTTTAGAAAAACCTCCGTGCCTTAGTGCCTCCGTGGCTAAAAAATTGGGTTTGCTTCCATTTTATGGAATTTCCAATAATCCTCATCTTAATTACAAACGAAATCATTATGAAGAATATATTAGCATTGGTTTTATGTATAACGATGTTTCATACAAAAGCCGCAGACTTGTCTGCCGAGAAGGCAGAAAACGAAAAATTAATAAAAACCAAGCCCGATAAGATCGTAGTTTATATGCAAGGGGCGCAAGTTCACCGAAACATGATGGTTAATGTAGTGCCCGGACCAAACACGATCGTATTTACCGGGTTAGAAAATTGCATCAATACTTCTGCCATACAAGTTGGCGGAACAGGCGGTTTTATAATTACGGATATTCAACATCTGATCTATTATCCCGAATTTGAAAAAGCTAAGGAAAATGGTGATGCAAAGTTCAAAAAATACCTGAAGAATATAAGTGATAGTATTATTGAACTGGATTATATCTTAGAAGATCTTAATTCTAAATCAGAAGCATTAACTACCGAAAAAGGTGTTCTGTTGAATTATAATTTATACAAGGGATTATCTAAAAAAGACAGTATTGCTTTCTTGAAAGACGGACTTACATTTTTACGTGAAAAATTATATAATATCAATGCCGAACAATTGAAATTGAAAAAAGAACGCGTAAAAATTCAGCTCAAAAAAAGTGGATTATTAGAGCGTCAGGCCAATATCAATAATGAGTTAGCAAATCAAAATAACACAGACGAAGAAGAGCGCGTTGATTACCGTGTGATCGTTCATTTAATTGCTGACCAAGCAGGACAAGCTAATTTGAATTTCAATTACTACATCACCAATGCAGGTTGGACACCTTCTTACGACCTAAGAGCTTTATCTACCGAACAAAACGTGAAGCTTACCTTTAAAGCGCAAATTCATCAACAATCGGGTAACGATTGGAGCAATGTAAAATTGGTCCTTTCAACGGCAAATCCAAATCGTTCGTACGCTTTACCGCAATTGAGTCCTTGGTATTTAGGTTACATTCAACACAAACAAAGAGCCAAAAGCAGTTACTATGGTGCCAGTAATAGTGATTCTAAAGCAGGTCCAACTTCACTAGCCGAAGTTGTGGTTAACGAAGCAGAAAAAGATGCTGAGTTTGCATACAATTACACTTCTGTTAGCGAAAACATGATCGAGACCGAATATGAAATAAAGTTGAATTACAATATCCCAACGGATGGCAAAGAACATTATGCCGCTATTATGGTAAAAGATCTAAAAACCATGTACCGTTATAAGGCAATTCCGAAATTGAATAACAATGTGTATTTAACAGCATTGATCCCTGATTGGGAAGAAGTAAATATTATGGCCGGAAATGCTTCCATTTATTATGACGGCTCTTATATAGGACAAACCAGTTTGCCTTCGGGAGGTGTTGAAGATACCATACAATTATCATTAGGAATTGATAAGAATATAGCCGTTAAGCGTACCAAAGTAAAAGACAAGAGTTTTGAAAAATTCTTTGATAACGATAAAGTTCATCAATACACCTATGAGATCACAATGAAAAATTCGCGCTCACAAAAAATCGAGATCGATATTGAAGATCAATTGCCATTATCGCAAGACAAGAACATTGTGATAGAGAAAAAAGAATTATCGGGAGCTAAATACGAGGAAATAAGTGGTTTATTGACTTGGAGAACGACCATACAAGCTAAAGACACCAAGAAATTAACGCTTTCTTACCAAGTAAAATCACCTAAGAATTCGCAAGTGGCTTTTGCTTTCAACTAATAGTACATTTAAAGAGGCGGGCTGTGTAAACAGTCCGCTTTTTATTACATAAATTTTGTGAGGCCAAACAAAAGAGCAAAAACTCCCATCGCTAAAACAAAATAATAAAGCGAAACTCCTTCGCAATACATCACCGATTCCTTGGGATCCTTCGGGTCAACATAAATGGTCATGTTATCTTGTATTTGTTCCAATCTTTTTTCAGCATCTGCTTTCATGTGATTTGCTTGTCCGCCCAATAATTCAGCTAAATAGATCTTGCTGCCACTAAACTCCAATCCATTAAAAACATAAGTGTACGTTGCGTTCAATTTATAAGGCGTTCTTGTAGTAGAATACTTTTCATGAATGCCTATCTCTTTTGAAACTACTTTCGCTTCTACTCTATTCCACCCTTTTACTTTAAAGTACAGCTTTAAAAATTTAATACTGAACCAAAAGCTACCTAATCCAAGAATTATTGCAAATATTCCCGCAAAAATATCCATTAAAATTTAGGATTGAATTTTGGTCCTACATAATCAGATCTTGTCATTGTAGTTTCAAATTCCTTTTGTTTTTCTTTCCATTTAATTTTGAATTTCATCCGTAATTGATCGGGGTATT
>CAYYUS010000274.1:0-4620 GCA_964474925.1 uncultured Akkermansia sp.
GAATCAAGATCTAATTTACCAAGTACTTTAGGGCCGTCCTTACTTTCCACTTCTTGTGAAAAAAGTTAAGGCTCATCCTTTACTTTTTTAGGCTTACTTTGTGTTTCAGTCTCAGAGGGAACAGAATGATCAGTTATAACGATCTCTTTCTCTTCTTTACCCTTCTTCGATTTATTTACGTCATCCAATACAATGGTCTCGCGCTTCACTTTGGTGATGCTTTGCGATACCTGCGCAGCCTCTTCCTTTGCAGATTTATCTGTGGAAAAAGCCTTCATTAAATGAGAGTGTTCTTCATCTCCGATCTTCGCGTTGGGATTGTTCTCTACCTTGATCCCCTTGGTGGCAAGGAATTCAACGATCTTTCCAAGAGAAAGATTGAATTCTTTCGCCACTTTGCTTAATCGAAGTGTTTTTGCTCCGTCTGACATATTTTATTTTCTGTTATCTAAATTTTCCTGTGATCAATTCAAGGAGATCACTTTCCTATTTACTATTCGCTTTCAGAATTAATCTTCAAATTCCGAAGCAAGCACTTTACGAACTTCAGCTATTACATCATCTTCAATACCTGTTCTACGAGTAATTTCCTCATCGTTCAATTCAAGTACCGATTTTGCTGTATCGCAACCGATCGATTTTAATTTTTCGATCACATCTGCTTCGATCTCATCTGTAAATTCGTCTAAGTCAACGTCCTCAACATCTTCAATATCCGTATCACGGAATACATCGATCTCATAACCCGTTAATTTTCCTGCTAACTTAATATTGTATCCACCTTTTCCAATGGCCAATGAAATTTGATCAGGCTTTAAGAATACTTCTGCCGATTTATTTTCTTCGTCAATTTTAATGGTAGTTATTTTCGCAGGGCTTAACGCACGTTGAATAAATAAACTTGGGTTGGTTGTAAAGTTGATCACGTCGATATTCTCATTCTTTAATTCGCGAACAATACCGTGGATCCTCGATCCTTTCATACCAACACAGGCACCAACCGGATCGATACGATCATCGTAACTTTCTACAGCCACTTTTGCTCTTTCGCCCGGTTCACGCACTACTTTTTTAATGGTGATCAAACCATCAAATATCTCAGGAACTTCATTTTCAAATAATCTTTCTAAGAACGCAGGAGATGTACGTGATACAATGATCGATGGTGTACCATTTTTCATTTCCACTTTAGAAACTACTGCTTTTAAAGTATCTCCTTTTTTAAAGAAGTCAGAAGGGATCTGCTCTGTTTTTGGAAGTAATAACTCATTACCCTCATCATCTACTAGCATGATCTCTTTTTTCCACACTTGGTAAACTTCGGCAGTAACTACATCACCAACTTTATCTTTGTATTTATTATAGATCTCGCTCTTTTCAAGTTCAAGGATCTTTTGAACTAAGTTTTGACGTACTGCTAATACCGCACGGCGACCAAAATATTCAAGATCCACTTTTTCCGATACATCTTCACCGATCTCGAAATCCGGCTCTATCTTTTTAGCATCTGTTAAGCTGATGTGTTTGTGCTCATCGTAATCAAACGAGTCTTCTGCAAATTCATCATCTACAATTTGTCTGTTCTTGTATATCTCAACGTCACCTTTATCGGGGTTAACAATGATGTCAAAGTTCTTATCGCTTCCATACTTTTTAATAAGCATGTTCCTGAACACATCTTCAATGATACTCATTAAAGTAGCGCGGTCGATGTTCTTTATGTCTTTGAACTCCGAAAACGATTCGATCAGATTTGAGGTTTCCATGGCTGTTGTTTTAAAATTTAAGTTTTATTTTTGATTCTTTTATTGTTTTAAATGGAATGGTTTCTTTTTTTTCTACGGTTACTTTACCTTTTCCAATAGCTTTACTTTCTCGTGTATTATATTTTAATATCAATTCGTTCTCGTTAAACTCTACTAGCTCACCTTCGTGATGCGTATCGTCGGTCAGCTTTATCTCAAAAGTCTTCCCAATGTGCTTTTTATATTGGCGTTGGTTCACTAAAGGGCTTGCTGCGCCGTGCGAACTCACCTGTAAAGCAAAATCTTCCTTCTCGCGATCAAGGTTTCCCTCAATAAATCTGCTTAAGCTTACACAGTCTTTTATGGTAACCGGTGTATCTCCATCAATTAACACATCAATTACGTTGCCGCTTGTCACATTTATGTTAGTAACAAATTTGTCGGTTCCGTTAAAGTGTGCCTCAGCCAGCTGTAATATTTGCTCTTTCGCGATCAATTTTTACTCAATAAAAGAGGGGACTCAGGTCCCCTCTTAATTCGTGATTTTTATTTTACAATACAAATTTAAGCATTTTTTGGCTAATAAAAAAATAATTTTTACTCAACCTTTGGCACTGAATTTGCGTAATATATATAGGAAACAACAGGAAACTAACGGATTGTTTAACTATAAAAATCAACGTTATGAAAAACAGAAGGAATGGAGTAAAATCGGGCCTAACACTCCTAGGCCTTTTAATGCTAAGCAATAGTAGTTTTGCTAGCCTAAGTAATAAATTTACCCAGTACGTAGGCGATGCCTCAAACCTGGCAAGCTTATATATAATTGCCGGTGTAATAGCTGTGGGTGTAATTGGGAAGCTTATTCAGAGTCATTTAATGCGCGAAGAGGCAAGATCTACCTCAAACGTTAAAATGAGCAGCTTAAACAACCACAATCATCAAAGGCATCACAGACCAAGAGCCGTGGTTAAAAAAACTTCTTAACACAAAACCGCCTTCGGGCGGTTTTTTTATTTGTTCATAATCAAACAGTTAAAAACGTATTGTATTTTTAGTGCAATACTATTTGTTAAAAAATTTGCCCCTTATTTGCAGGGGCATTTTGTTTTATAGAGGATATAGTTAATTTTGTGCCAAATTAAAAACTATTAAAATGTCAGACATTTCAAACAAAGTAAAATCGATCATCGTTGATAAACTAGGCGTTGATGAAAAAGAAGTTACACCAACTGCAAGCTTTACAAACGACCTTGGAGCTGATTCATTAGACACGGTGGAATTAATTATGGAATTTGAAAAGGAATTCAATATTGCTATCCCTGATGAGCAAGCTGAGAAGATCAGTACTGTAGGCGATGCTATCGCTTATATTGAGACCAACGCAAAAAACTAATTCATCATATGCAACTGAAACGTGTAGTAGTTACAGGGCTTGGCGCGGTTACTCCTTTAGGAAATAGTGTAAACGACTACTGGAATAACCTTATTAAAGGCGTTAGTGGCGCTGCACCTATTACTCGTTTTGATGCATCCAAATTCAAAACCCGCTTTGCTTGTGAAGTAAAAGGGTTTGATCCAGAAACCTATTTCGATCGCAAAGAAGCTCGTAAACTTGATACGTATACCTGGTATGGTATTGCATCAAGCGTAGAAGCATTTGCAGATAGCGGTTTAGATGCTCCGGGAATAGACAAAGATGAGATCGGTGTTATTTGGGGCAGTGGTATTGGAGGCTTAGATACTTTTCAAACAGAAACATTTGCTTTTGCAAAAGGCGATGGCACACCACGTTTCAATCCATTCTTTATTCCAAAAATGATCGCTGATATTTGCAGTGGTCATATTTCTATGCGATTTGGATTACGCGGCCCAAACTTTACAACGGTTTCTGCTTGTGCATCTTCAACCAACGCGCTTATTGATGCATTCAATTACATTCGCTTAGGAAAAGCAATTGCTATTGTAACAGGTGGTAGTGAAGCTGCGATCAACGACAGTGGTATTGGTGGATTTAATGCTTGCATGGCCATGAGTACACGCAACGACGATCCTGCAACTGCTTCGCGTCCTTACGATAAAGATCGCGATGGATTTGTATTAGGTGAAGGTTCAGGTGCAATTATCCTTGAAGAATTAGAACACGCTTTAAAACGCGGTGCAAAAATTTATGCCGAGATCATTGGTGGAGGCATGAGTGCCGATGCACATCATATAACTGCGCCACATCCGGAAGGATTAGGTGCAAAATTAGTAATGCAACGCGCATTGAAAGATGCAGGAATTGCTCCTGAAGAAATTGATTATATCAATACACACGGAACTAGTACCCCGTTGGGTGATACAGCTGAATTAAAAGCTATCAAAAATATTTTTGGAGAACATGCTTACAAGATGAATATCAGCTCTACGAAAAGTATGACTGGCCACTTATTAGGTGCTGCCGGTGCTATTGAAGGTATTGCTACTATTTTAGCGGTTAAAAATGGCATCATTCCCCCAACTATCAATGTTCAGAATTTAGATCCTGAGATCGATACCAAATTGAATTTAACTCCAAATAAAATGCAACAACGCGAAGTGCGAGTTGCCATTAGTAATACATTTGGATTTGGTGGCCACAATGCGGCTATCGTTATTAAAAAATACAAATAATTTTTTAGGGTTTGATCAGGAAACTCATACCTCTTGTTTCGTTCAGATCCGGCCCCGATAAAAAATTATATACCTCCCTTAAAAATATTACTGGCCTTAGTGTAAAGAATCTGCAATTATACAAGCAGGCATTTATGCATAGCAGCAGCAATGTAAAAAATGCTCAAGCTTTGTATAATAACGAACGCTTGGAGTTTTTGGGCGATGCGATCTTAGGCGC
>CAYYUS010000275.1:0-4609 GCA_964474925.1 uncultured Akkermansia sp.
TCTTTACGCCTTGGTGATTATTAAATAGCAATGTGATAAAAAACTCCGTGCCTCCGCGTCTCCGTGGCAAAAAAGGGATCCGTTAGAACGAGTTAACAATCGTGCAGAAATCCTCTGCCTTTAAGCTGGCGCCACCAATAAGGCCACCGTCAACATCTTTGCAGGCAAATAATTCTTTAGCGTTTTGAGCGTTGCAACTTCCGCCGTATAAAATGGGTAAAGTATTTGCAAAGTCAGCGTCAAATAATTCTGAAATGGTTTTTCTAATGAATGCGTGCATTTCTTGCGCTTGAGCTGAAGTAGCTGTAACACCTGTTCCAATAGCCCACACGGGTTCGTAAGCGATCACAAGATCTTTAAGATCGTGAACAGAAAAACTACTGAGTACATTTTTTAATTGCGCTTTTACAACATCAAAATGTTTTGCGCTATTTCTTTCTTCTAAATTCTCGCCAATGCAAAAAATGGGATGCAATTTAGTTTCGAGTGCACGTTTCATTTTTTGAGTAAGTTGTTCGCTGCTCTCATTGCAATAGGTTCGGCGTTCGCTGTGACCTACAATTACATAATGACAACCAACAGAAGCTATCATTTGTGCTGAAACCTCACCGGTATAAGCACCTGAATTAAATTCGCTACAATTTTGCGCGCCTAATCTAATTTTTGGCATGCCCTGTAAATGCGCATGAATAGGGGCTAGCACGGCAAAGGAAGGACAAATAATAACTTCGGTGATCGTGTTTCTATCCAAGTGCGCAACAATACCATCCACAAGCGTTAATGCTTCGGTTAATGAATTGTTCATTTTCCAATTACCTGCAACAATTTTTCTTCTAAAACTCATGCTTATTTTTTTCTTACGCGAGGATCAAGAATTCCATACGCGATATCAACCAGAATATTTATGAAAACAAATATCGTAGCAAAAATTAATGTAGCTCCCATTACAACAGGAAGATCGTTCTTGCTCAAAGCTTCTACAACTTCGTATCCAATACCTTTCCAGTTAAATACTTTTTCTACAAATACCGCACCGGCCATTAAACCTGCAAACCAACCTGAAATGGCTGTTACAACCGGGTTGAGCGCATTTTTAAGCGCGTGTTTGGTAATGATCTTGTAAAGTGTTAAGCCTTTTGCTTTGGCGGTACGAATATAATCTTGCGATAATACATCTAACAATGAACTACGCGTTAATTGAATGACAATACTTAGCGGACGAACACCAAGTGTGATAGCAGGCAATATCAAATTCTTTAAATTTAATTTTTGTCCTTCCCACTCATCGTAATCGTACAAACTGCCCACGGCGGAGAGGCCCGTATATTCGGCCAAAACGTATCCAAATAACCAAGCCATGATCAAACCAACTAAGTAAGATGGTGCGCTCATTCCAAAAACGGTTGCTAAAACAAAAGTGATCCTATCGAAGGCGCTATTTTTTTTGATGGCCGCAATAATTCCTAAGAAAATACCAATACAAGAAGCAATAATGATGGCGCTAAAGGCTAAAACCGCAGTTTCAGGTAGAGTATCCAAAATAATTTCAGAAACATTTCGTTTAGTGATATAACTGCGTCGCAAATAGGGGAGCTTGAGTACACACACCTTCTTTTTCCCAACGGTGAACAAAGGGGTCCAGTCGTATTTATCAGGGTTTAAGTACCATAAATTCATGTTATCTGCATGATTATGTACCGAAACCGGAGAAAGATCGTTAAGGTAATGGATGTATTGTGTAAAAAGAGGTTTATCAGTTCCAAGATCGCGATGTATGGCCTCTACCGCGTCTTTATTGGCTCTTTGGCCAAGCATGATGGTAGCGGGATCGCCGGGAAGTACATTAAATAAAAAGAAAATAGCGGTAACAACGCCAAGCAAAACGATAATTCCGTAAAATATTTTCTGAAAAATGAATTTTAACACTTGGCTAACATTTTAGCAAGCGAATATAAATAAATATATGGAAGTATAATAGCAGTTTTTAGATAAAGTTTACTTTTGTACATACAGATCTACCTTTTGAACTAGACAGCTATAAAATATTGCATTTTAGCCCTTTTTTTAAGCCTTAATCTCGGTTTTTCACAAAAGATCGGTCTTGTTTTGAGCGGAGGCGGATCTAGTGGATTGGCACATATTGGGGTTTTAAAAGCTTTAGAAGAATACCATATCCCCATTGATTACATTTCGGGTACTTCCATTGGGAGTTTAATTGGCGCTTATTACGTTATTGGGTATACTCCAAAAGAGATCGAAGAAAGAGTAAAGTCATCTTTTTTTCAAAATGCGGCGCATGGCGATCTTAATTTTCAATACGGTTATTATTTTAAAAAGAGGAACACTTACGGCTCATGGTTAACCTTACGTGTTGATCCGAAAGATGGGGTATTAAAAAATCTTCCAACCAACGTGATCAATTCTATTCCTATTGACTATTATTTGATGGAAACATTTTCGGCAAGTTCGGCTAAGGTCAAAAATAATTTTGATAGTTTGCTTATCCCGTTTCGTTGTTTGGCTTCCGATATCAAAGTAAAGCAAAGCGTTATTTTTAGGAATGGAGATCTAGCAACTGCAGTTCGCGCAAGTATGAGTTACCCATTTTATTTGAGGCCGATAAAAGTGGACGATAAATTATTATTTGACGGAGGCTTGTATAATAATTTTCCAACGGATGTGATGTACAAAGAATTCAATCCCGATTTTATCATTGGATCTAATGTAGCTGATAAAACTGCTGCGCCTGAAGATGATGATCTTTATTTGCAGTTGCGTAATATCATGATGAGCGAAACTAATTTTAAACCTGTATGCGAAAATGGAATTTTAATTGAGCCTTGGAGTGATGTGGGGATGTTTAATTTTGAAAAAGTTAATAAGCTTATTGATAGCGGTTATGCTGCAACTGTACGAAATATTCCGGCAATACTGGCTCAAATAAAACGTAAGACTGACACTGTGGAGCTAAACAAAAAACGACATGATCTGATGGCGAATCATAGCGAGAAGAAATTTGTTTTTGACAAAGTGAATGTGGAGGGGTTGAATGATAGACAAAAAAGATATGTAACAAAGAATTTATTTTACAAGGAAAAAGAATTTACATTGGCACAATTGAAGCGCCGTTATTTTAGATTAGCTGCCGATGAACGTTTTAAAAGTATTTATCCTACAGTTACGCAAGATAGTTTAACCGGTAAATATGAATTGAATATCAATGCTCGCATAGAAAAACCGTTTTATGTGGATGCAGGAGCTATCATTTCTAATCGCCCTATCAGCGAGGCATTTTTAGGATTGCAATATAATCACATCGGTAAGATCGGATTTTTGGCTTATGCTAATGGGTATATTGGAAAATTAAATTCTGGTGGTCACGCAAAATTACGTCTTGATTTCCCTGGCAGAACACCGTTTTTTGTGGAATCGAATTCAACTTACTCGCGCTGGGATTATTTTAATAGCAGCATTTTGTTCTACGATCTTTTAAAGCCTGCGTATTTGATCCAAGAGGATAAGTATTCTGAAATAAAGGTTGGATTGCCAGTAGGAAACTTATCGGTATTAGATATTTCGGGAGGAGCAGCAGAGTGGGGGAATTTTTATTATCAGCGTGATGACTTTACAAAATTAGATACAACTGATAAAACGTTTTTTGATTATTGGTACGGGCAGATCAATTACGGACTTAATACATTGAATAGAAAAATGTATGCCACCGAGGGGGTTATGTTCAATGCGCGCGCGCGTTATTTAGAAGGAAATGAAAGTTATTATCCCGGTAATACAAGTGTGGGTTCAGATACGTTGCCTTTCAAAAATCAATATGCGTTGCCATGGCTTCAGTTTAAGATAACGTTTGATGGATATGTAAAAACATTTAAACGATTTAGAGTTGGATTGTTTGGCGAGTTTGTGAGCTCCAACCAAACCTTCTTTAGTAATTATCAAAGTTCTATTCTTTCGGCGCCTGCGTTTAATCCAACTCCTGAGAGCCAAACTTTTTTTATAGATGATTACAGAGCGCACAATTATGTTGCAGGTGGAATAAAATTCATTACAACTCCGTTCAAGAACTTTGATATTAGGCTTGAAGGATATTTTATGCAGCCATTCAATTCGATCATTAAGGATGCCAGTGGGAACGCCGGTTATAGTACGCCGTTCTTGTACAATCATTTTATTGGAACCGCTACAGCGGTTTATAATACACCACTAGGACCTTTTTCATTTGGAGTGAACTATTATGATAAAAATCAAAATCCATTTTCGCTGTTCTTGCATTTTGGATACATCATATTCAACAAAAAATCTATTGACTAGTTTCTGCCTCTAAATAAAAAACCCCGCTTTTAGGCGGGGTTAGTTTAAAATTCATCTTCGTTAAAAAAGAAATCATCTTTGGTTGGGTAGTCGGGCCAAATGTCTTCAATGGTCTCGTAACTATCTCCTTCGTCTTCCATTTCTTGTAAATTCTCTATTACTTCCATAGGCGCGCCGGTTCTCATCGCAAAATCTATAAGCTCATCTTTTGTTGCAGGCCACGGAGCATCCTCTAACCAACTTGCCAATTCTAAAGTCCAATACATAGTAGTTTATTACTCCT
>CAYYUS010000276.1:0-4558 GCA_964474925.1 uncultured Akkermansia sp.
AAGCCGGTCGCCACCCTGGTGCAGCGTCTGCCGACCTTCCGCGACGAGACCGCCAAGAAGTTGATCGTTGGATCCTTTCAAAATTACACAGCTTAATAAAAGATGTTACCGAGCAATACGAAGGTTTTGAACCACACCGTGCCGCAAGAAGCATTGAAGAATTTGTTGACGAACATTTAAGTAATTGGTACGTTCGTTTAAGCCGTCGCCGTTTTTGGAAAGGCGAAATGAGCACCGATAAAAAAGCAGCTTACGAAACTTTACACGAATGTTTAACTGTTGTATCGCAATTAATGAGTCCTATTGCTCCGTTCTTTGCCGATTGGATGTATCAAAATTTACGTACACCAATTAAAGACGCTGCCGTAAAGAACAAAACATATTTTGCCCCTGAATCTGTTCACTTAACAGAATTTGTGAAAGCAGATACAAAAATAATTGACGTTGCTTTAGAGCAACGCATGGAACTTGCACAAAAGATCTCATCGATGATCTTATCTATTCGTAAAAAAGAGAATATCAGGGTGCGTCAGCCTTTACAAAAGATCCAGATCCCTATTTTAGATAAAGACACGCAAGCAAAAATTGAGGCAGTAAAAGATCTTATTCTTGCCGAAGTAAATGTAAAGGAGATAGAATTTGTTGATGAAAGCAAAACACAGATCACAAAGAATTTAAAATTGAACTTTAAAACCTTAGGTAAAAAATGCGGCACTCATATGAAAGCGGTGCAGGAATTTGCCAAGGAAAATGGGTCAAAAATAATTAAGGATATAGAGCTTAACGGAAAACATGTAATAACCATTGCGGGTACTGAAATTGTGTTGGAGAACGAAGATGTGGAGATCATTCCGGTAGATATTCCGGGATGGAAAGTGGCTAATAGTGGTTCCTTAACGGTTGCTCTCGACGTGAGTATCTCGGCCGAATTAAAGCAAGAAGGATTGGCTCGTGAAGTGGTTAACAGGATCCAGAATATGAGGAAAGACAAGGGTTTGGACGTTACCGACAAAATTTTGGTGAGAATACAACAAAATGCTAAATTAGACTCTGCAATTAAGAACAATTTAAGTTATATTTGTTCTGAAACGCTTACGGGCGATCTTCAACTAGTGGATTCCTTAACAAGTGTGGGTGCAAATTTAGTGGAAGTTGATGAAACAATTTCTACACTGATCTCGATAGAAAAATTAAATTAAATAGAACGTAATAGAATGGCAAAAAAAGACAAAAAGAAAGCTAAACCCGTTGCAAAAAAAGCGGCTAAGCCAGCGAAGAAGGCAAGTAAGCCGGCTGCAAAAAAGCCCGCTAAAAAAGCAGCGCCAAAAAAAGTGGTAGCAAAAAAAATAGCTAAGCCTGTAAAAAAGGCTCCTGCTAAAGCGGTAAAAAAAGAAGTTATTGCTAAAGGAAAAAAACCTGTTGGAAAACCTATTGATGCTGTTGTTAAGAAAAAAGGCAAAGAAGATAGTAAGGTAAAAAAAGGTGGCAAAAAAGGAAAAGGCGGCGATGACGATGATGATGATGTTGACGTAAAAGACGATTACGAAAAACCTGAAGAGGAAGATGAATTAGTAGGTGAATTGGATGAGGCCGGATTGGTAGATCTTGAAGGTGTTACTGAAATTCCTGAGCCTGACGAAGACGAAGATGAGGTTCCTATTAAGCGTGGTCGTGGCCGTCGTAAAAAGAATGAAGGAAAATCAAGCGGAGGAAGTATGGAAGCATATATACGTAACCGTCCGTTGCAAGTAGATCTTTCAAAACCATTGATCAAAAAACAAGGTGAGAAAGCTCCAAAGCCGTTTTTAAATACAAAAGATAATCGTTCGCGTTATACAGATAAAGAACTGGGCGAATTCAAAGAACTTATTCTTGAAAAATTAAAAGAAGCACAAACAGATTACGATCTATTAAAACAAACTTTGAGTAACGAAGATAATCATGGTACTGATGATACATCACCAACTTTTAAATTATTGGAAGATGGTAGTGATGTAATGAGCAAGGAAGAAACTGCTCAATTAGCAGGGCGCCAAGAAAAATACATTGTTAACTTGAAGAATGCTTTGATCCGTATTGAAAATAAAAGCTACGGGATATGCCGTGTAACAGGCAAACTTATTCCTAAAGAGCGTTTACGCAGTGTGCCTCATGCTACATTAAGCATAGATGCTAAATTAAACCAAAGCTCATAATTCTTAATTCAACTTATTTAAATAAAGGTTATTTTTGCAACGCTTAAATAACCTTTTTTTATTGATGCTAAAAACTTACCGCATACCTATCATTACCTTGTTCTTGGTTCTGTTCGTTGATCAGTTCATCAAGATCTTCATAAAACTTAATTACCCCTTGGGAGAAGTTGGAAGATTGGGCAATTGGTGCATCATTCATTTTACCGAAAATCCGGGCATGGCATTTGGGATGGAATTTGGTGGCGATTACGGCAAACTTATTTTAAGTGTATTTCGAATTTTAGCAAGTATTGGCGGTATCCTTTATATCCGTCATATTGTTCGTCAAAAAGAAAATCCGCTTTTTATTTTTTGTGTATCGCTTATTTTGGCCGGAGCTATTGGAAATATTTTAGACAGTGTTTTTTACGGAAGCATATTTACTGAGAGTGATGAGTTTTTAGCCGCACAATTAGTTGCGCCGGGAAATGGTTACTCTGGTTTTTTATACGGACATGTAGTTGATATGTTCTATTTTCCTCTTTTCAACGGACGTTTTCCTGAATGGTTACCAATTTGGGGCGGTGAAGATTTTCAGTTCTTTAGACCCATATTTAATTTTGCCGACTTTGCTATTTCAATTGGTGTAGGCCTATTGATCGTTTTTCAAAAGCGTATTCAAAAAAAACCAGTTGAGCCTGTTGTAGAAACAGAACCTGCTATTGAAGAGTCGAAACCAGTTGAGCAATAAACATGAGTAAAGAAGCCATTTTCCTTATCAATCTGGGAACACCTGATGATCCAACGCCCGGAAAAGTTGGCAAATACCTCACGCAGTTTTTAAATGATAAACGTGTGATAGATATCAATCCTATTGGTAGATTTCTATTAGTAAACTGCATCATTGTTCCGTTTCGTAGCTTTCGCTCTTCAAAATTATACCAAGCCATTTGGACAAAAGAAGGTTCGCCGCTTTTACTTCACAGTATTGATCTAAAAAATAAATTACAACAAATTGTTTCGGCCGATACACATGTGGAGCTGGCTATGCGTTATCAAACACCAAGTATTAAAAATGCTTTGGAGAATTTACGAAAGCTTCGTCCCGAAAAAATTCATATCATTCCTTTATATCCTCAATATGCATCTTCAAGCACAGGAAGTACATTAGAGGAAGTTTTAGATAGAATTAAAAGTTGGGAAGTGATCCCGAATTTAAACATTGTAAGTAAATTCTACGATCATCCAAAATTCATT
Source organism: uncultured Akkermansia sp. (assembly GCA_964474925.1). GTDB lineage: Bacteria > Bacteroidota > Bacteroidia > B-17B0 > Aurantibacillaceae > Aurantibacillus. The sequence continues at coordinate 3,432 of CAYYUS010000276.1, forward strand.
GAGGCTTTGGTTAATGAAGCTAAGAGTTATGATATAAAAGCTTACGATCATATTGTATTCAGCTATCATGGTTTGCCCGAGCGACAAATTTTAAAAGGCGCAGCGCACTACGGAAACAATACTTGCCAAATGGGCGATTGTTGTAATAAGATAACTGCTAACAATCGGTATTGCTATCGTGCTAATAGTATGGAAACCACCCGGCAATTAGTAAAGGCATTAAATATTCCTGAAGGAAAATATACTTCTTCGTTTCAAAGTCGTTTAGATGATAAATGGTTAAAGCCTTACAGCGACAAAGTAATTGCAGAGCTTGCAAAAAAAGGCGCAAAAAATATTTTAGTATTCTCTCCGGCTTTTGTGGCCGATTGTTTAGAGACCATTTACGAAATAAGCACCGAGTACCAAGAAATATTTCATGAGAACGGTGGCGAAAAAGTTACGCTGGTAAAAAGTTTAAATAGTAGCGACGCTTGGGTAAAAGCGGTGAAGGAAATTGTGTTGGGTTAAAATCTTACTCCTACTAACAACACGTCATCCACTTGTTCCAGATCTCCCTTCCACGAAATAAATTCATTTAATAATTCTTTCGATTGTTGTTGCAAAGGCAATTGATTATTTTTTAAAATAAGTTCATTGAGCTCTTTGTACTTGTATTTTTTTCCTTTTGGTCCACCAAACTGATCGGCAAAACCGTCGGTATATAAACACAAAAGGTCATTCGGCTTTGTTTCTATTTTATATCTCACAAATGGATCCTTCTTCTCTCCTTGCCCTACAGGCATTTTACAACACGCTAGTTTTGTAAGTTTACCATCCGAAATAAGTACAGGCGAATTATTAGCAGCCGCATACGTTATTTCATTTTTTGCTTTATCCATACAAAGTAAAATACCATCAAACCCATCTTTCTGTCCTTCCTTACCGAGATTCTCTATTAGTTTTGTTCTGGCGTAATTAAATATCTCGTCAACGTTTGCAATATGCTTTTCGTTAATGGCTTCATTTAAAAATGTAATATTCAATAAACTCATAAATGCTCCCGGAACGCCATGGCCTGTGCTATCGCATACCGCTAAATAAAATCGCTCATCACGTTTTGTTGCCCAGTAAAAATCACCACTAAC
>CAYYUS010000277.1:0-4556 GCA_964474925.1 uncultured Akkermansia sp.
AAATTCAGATATTTATCCTTCATACGTATGAATTTATTTCGAAAAAAAGACCCCTCTACTGTTAGTTCCGATGAAGGTTATTGTCATGGAGGACATTTAAATAAAGTTTTAACTGTTCGCGACCTAACTTTTTTTGGTGTTGCTGCAATTATTGGTGGTGGTACGTTTAGTGCTATTGGGCAAGCTTGTCATGCTGCCGGACCGGCCGTTGTTATTTTATATGTGATCTGCGCTATTGCTTGTGGTTTTACTGCCATGTGTTATGCAGAGTTCGCATCCCGAGTTCCGGTTTCGGGAAGTGCTTATACATATGCTTACGTTTCTTTTGGCGAATTATTTGCATGGATCATTGGTTGGGCTTTGTTAATGGAGTATTCGATCGGGAATATTTACATCGCATTTTCTTGGAGTGGTTATTTTACAAATCTTATTCCCGGTTTACCTGAATATCTTACCATAAATTATACGGCAGCGCATAGTGCTTTTTTGAGTAATACGTTAGGTGAAGGATATAGCGCTTGGACAAACGCGCCGCAAATTGGGGGCTTAAGAATTATTTTTGATCTTCCCGCGGTTGTGATCAATGTATTGATCACCGCCTTGGTGTTTATTGGAACAAAGGAATCAAGGAACATAAGTAATGCAATGGTGATCGTTAAACTATTGATCATTGTTTTGGTGATCACGGTTGGAATATTTCATGTGGACATTGATAATTGGGAACCTTTTATGCCAAACGGATTTACGGGTGTAATGGCGGGCGTTTCGGCAGTTTTCTTTGCGTATATTGGTTTTGATGCGGTTTCAACATTAGCAGAAGAAAGTAAAAATCCTCAGCGTGATCTTCCACGCGGAATGATCTATTCATTAGTTATTTGTACAGTAATTTATATCATCTTGGCTTTGGTACTCACCGGAATGGTGTCGTACACAACATTAGGAGTTAGCGATCCTTTAGCGGAGATATTTAAGTCGAAAGGAATTAAGTGGATGTTATTTATTGTATCAATTGCGGCTGTGGTTGCTATGACGAGCGTGATGTTGGTGTTTCAAATGGGACAACCACGCATTTGGATGAGCATGAGTAGAGATGGTTTATTGCCAAAGCGATTTGCATCTATTCATCCGCGCTTTAAAACGCCGGGATTCTCTACTATTATTACCGGCTTGGTGGTTGGCATCCCCATTTTTTTTACCGATGAGAATTTTGTTTTAGATTTTACAAGTATTGGAACCTTGTTTGCATTTGTTTTGGTTTGTGGAGGTGTACTCACATTGCCCCGTAATACCGATGCGAAAGTAAAAGGAAAATTTAGAATGCCTTATGTAAATGCAAAATGGATAGTACCTGTGATAACCATTGTGGGAATGATCCTGGTTTTTATGAAAGCATCGGAGATATTTTATATTGTAGATGAAGCAGCGAAAACAACGTCGTTCAATTATCCTATGATCATTTTCTTTTTTGTATGGGCCGTGGTTGCTGTATTCTCTTTTATACGAAACTACTCATTGATCCCGGTATTGGGAGTTCTCTCGTGTTGTTATTTGCTTACAGGTATGGGGTGGAAAAATTGGGTAATGTTTTTAATATGGTTATTGATAGGATTAGCGGTTTATTTATTATACGGGTATAAGAATAGCAAACTCAACACTGAAAATAAAAATTGATCTATGTTAGTATTGGTTACAGGTGCAACTTCGGGTATTGGTAAAAGTACAGCTCAACTTTTTGCAAAGAATGGGTATGATTTGATCATTACAGGTCGCAGAAAAGATCGCTTAGAAAGTGTATCTAAAGAATTACAAGTGAATTATAAAATAAAAGTACTGACCTTATGTTTTGATGTGCGCAATTTTTCGGAAGTAGAGAGTGCGATCAAAACCATACCTGCGGAATTTAAGAATATTGATATTTTAGTGAACAACGCCGGATTGGCCGCGGGATTATCTGCCATACAAAACGGTGATCTTTCGCATTGGGAACGAATGATAGATACCAATATAAAAGGATTGTTGTACATGACGCGTGAAGTGTGTAGGGGAATGATAGAACGAAAAAAAGGACATATCGTTAATATTGGTTCTATTGCAGGAAAGGAAGTTTATGCGAACGGAAATGTGTATTGTGCAACTAAGCACGCTGTGGATGCATTGAATAAAGGTATGCGCATTGATCTACTTCCACATAACATTAAAGTAACCGCTATTAACCCCGGAATGGTAGAAACAGAATTTAGCATTGTGCGTTTTGATGGTGATGAAGAAAAGGCAAAAAGTGTTTATAACGGAATGCAGCCTTTAAAGCCTGAAGATATTGCCGAAACAATTTATTGGGTAGCTACACGTCCCGCGCATGTAAATATAAATGATGTGATCATTATGCCAAACGTTCAGGCTAGCGCCACAAATGTGATCAGAGATTCAAATGCAAAGTAAACTACATACTTGGTGTGCTTTTTTATGTTTAGTTGTGTTCAACACCACTTTGGTGTTTGGACAAAGTCATAATTCCCGCGATGCCTATACGCGCTTTGGAATTGCACCCGTAGTTGGTTTTTATAAATTAAACAGCCATCATGCGGTTAACGCCAAGGCAAGAATGAGTTTCTCGGCGTTCCTTAAACGCGAAAAAAGTATGGACCGTTCTAATCGTGTTTTTCTTTCAGTGGGTATTGAATATTTGTTACATGGTGTAAGCTACCGGTCGTATTATTTTAGTCAGGATACCTTGCAATTGTATGATGAGAGTATGGGTTTTAATTATCGTATGAATATTGGCGAATTAAATTTGCCTATTCAAGCGAAGCTTACATTTAATAGTACCACAAATAGTTTATTCACTCCATATATTTCGGTTGGATATCATTTAAGGTATATCATGAATACAAATTTGAAGGTTGATGAAGATGGCGCACAGTTAAAAGATGAATTTGTTCATTTGAAATTTAGGAATCCATTATTACACGAAAGATTTAACGCATTTGCGGGGATAAATTTCGGAGTGCAAAATCATCGTACGCGATCTAATTCCATCACCATATTCCTTGAGCTTTCGTATCGTTATGGTTTTTCGCCGTATTATTTCAAAACAAATTATTCGGCTTCTTCCGTATATCTTAATTCGCAACATTTAGCACTTAATTTAGGCATAGGCTTTTGATGTAAAGCGTAAAAAATTAGCCTTACCTTTGTAAAACGAGCAATTTAAATTTTCTGACAAACTATTATCACATATTAGGCTTAGCAAATTTTGCTTCTTCTGCTGAAGTTAAGAATGCTTTTCGCCGTTTAGCGAAAATGTATCATCCTGATGTTAATCCTTCGGGGCAGGAACATTTTAAAACAGTAGTAAAGGCCTACGAGATGTTATGCGATAATTATAAAAAGTCGCAGTACGACTATCGCCTTAAAAGCCATTTGAGTAGTGCGCATAAGAGTGTGAACTCCGAAAAGGAGAAACAAACAAAGAATTACGACGTAAGTGAAGCAGAATTAAAACGCCGCCAATATTATCAGGAGCATTATAAAAAGCAATACGAGCAAGCGCAACAAAAGGCTGAAACTGTTGAATTAAAAAGGTCCAATAACGAATTCAAAAATATTATTATTGCAACGCCGCTAGCTGTATTACTGATCATGTTAGTATTAAATGTATGGAATGATAAGCCTCAAATAAAAGTAGTACCCTATAAAGAAGAAACTATACTAACCAAAGTGCCAATTGAAAAGGAAAGAAAACTGGTAACTACAGGAGACACGCCTTATGCCGATTATTTTGGCGGTGCACGAAAGGATACCGTTTATAAAGGAGTAATGAAATTTAAGAACATGTGTGGTAGTGATCTTATTCTTTTTTTATTTAATAAGAAGAACTTCATTAGAAGTTGTTATGTAGAACATGGCTTTGAAGTAAGTTTGGAATTGCTTCCAAAAGAAATTAGTTTAATGCGTATTATGCAAGGTAAGAACTTTGAGTATATTCATGAACTTTCAAAGGCGGGTGTGTTTGGGGCATTTAAGGACAGCTGTAAATTTTATCAGTACACTAAAAAATTTAAGTTGAATGGGAAGAATGATCTTACGATCTTGAACTTTACAAAACAGGGATTTGTAGAGGTAGGGGAGGAGAATTTCTTTAAGATTCTTTAGAGAAATTCCGTTAGTTTTTTAGGTGTAATGCGTATTCCTTTATCATTTATACTTTTATCTTTCAAAATTTCTTTACGTTCAGTTGTGTTCGGGTATTTATTTACGCCAATAAGAACGGACTTATTTTGTTTATAGTTTTCTTTTAAAGCATTAAAGTCGGCGTTGATCATTTCCTGAATATATTTTGTTTTAATGCAAGCAATAAAACCACCTTTAGCTTCTATAGTTTTAAATTTTTCCCAAGCATTTTGCGCTAATTGATCGGTGAGTTGTTCAATATAATAACTCCCCGCAGCCATATCAGCTACTTTGTTCAAATAGCATTCATCTTTTAAAATGTGCTGTTGGTTAATGGCCATTCGCGAACTAAATTCATTGGCTTGATTAAATAATTGATCATAACC
>CAYYUS010000278.1:0-752 GCA_964474925.1 uncultured Akkermansia sp.
GCTTTTTGAACCATCGCGGTCTTAAATTTCTCAAAAATACTTTCGTGAACATAAAAACGTTGCGCGTGAATGCAAATTTGTCCGCTATAAGCAAAAGCACCCACTAAACATTTTTGTAGCGCATCTTCTAAATTTGCAGAGGGCGTAATAATAACTCCTGCATTTCCTCCCAATTCTAAAATTATTTTCTTTTTACCGCATTGCTTTTTCATTTCCCATCCAACTTCGGGCGATCCGGTAAAACTTAATAAATTCACGCGCTCATCTGTTACCAATAAATTACCTGTTTTGCGATCCATTGGTAAAATAGATAAGCCACCTTTAGGTAATTTGGTTTCGTTAATGATCTTTGCAAGCTCTAAGGTTGAAAGTGGGGTAGAAGAAGCGGGTTTTAAAATAATAGGACAGCCGGCTGCAATAGCAGGTGCAATTTTGTGCACTGCCAAATTCAAAGGAAAATTAAATGGCGAAATTCCGGCTACTAATCCAATAGGAAAATATTTCACGAGTCCTTCTTTGTTCTTTCCATTACTGGTCCAATCCAAACTCATGTATTCTTTAGGTAAACGTTTGCATTCTTCGGCAGCAATTAAAAAAGTTTGTGCCGCACGATCAACTTCGCTCAAAGCATACTTAATTGGTTTTGCCGATTCAATGCATAATACCTCGGCCAAATGTTGGCGCTTGGTTTTAATTCGTGAATAAATGTCAAAAAGGATCTCGTATTTCTCAAGAGAACTCAACTGTTTCAT
>CAYYUS010000278.1:770-4556 GCA_964474925.1 uncultured Akkermansia sp.
CTAGGCCTTTTTTAATGGCAAAATCAAGTACTTTTTCATCAGCCAAATAGGTTGTGGCATAGTCTTTGTTCTCATACTTATCAGACACCACTAAAATGTCTTTTGTAGTAATGAACTCGCCGGCCAAATACAGTGGATAGGTAGCATTCATACACCTAAAGTAATTAAAAATTAACTGTTTACATTAATATCATTAGCAACTTCTTAATAACAAGGCAAATAATATCTTTACAAGGTTTTGGGACGCATTTTAGCCATAGATTACGGAAGCAAACGGGTGGGTTTAGCTGTAACCGATCCATTAAGGATCATTGCAAGTTCTTTGGAGGCCGTGCATAGTAAAGATGTTATTGATTTTTTAAAGGCGTATCTAAATAAGGAAAAAGTAGATATAATAGTTGTAGGAGAACCTAAAACCTTGATGAACGTAAAAAGTGATAGCGCTCGTTTCATAGATCCATTTGTTGTTCATTTGCAACGAACTTTTCCGGAAGTGAAAGTGGAAAGGTACGACGAACGATTTACAAGTAGTATTGCGCAACAAACCATGTTACTTGGAGGAATGAAGAAGAAAGACAGGAAAGTAAAATCGAATGTAGATAAAATAAGTGCCACCATCATTTTACAAGATTATATGGAGTTTATAAAATATAAGATCGATTAGATCGTTAATATTAATTAGAATTAAATAAAAGTATATATGACAAAAGATAGCGAAGACAGGATCCGTAAAGCGTTTGCTCAAAAGGACCTAGAAGAAATAAAAGCGCGCGACAGCTGGCACTTATTTAAGATCATGAGCGAGTTTGTTGAAGGATTTGAAAAATTAAGCCGCATTGGTCCTTGTGTTTCCATTTTTGGAAGTGCGCGTACCAAGCCCGATAACAAATATTATATTTTAGCAGAGGAGATCGCTTTTAAATTAACCCAAGAAGGTTACGGTGTAATTACCGGGGGCGGTCCGGGAATTATGGAAGCAGCCAACAAAGGCGCAAAACGAGGAAAAGGAAAAAGCGTGGGATTGAATATTGTTTTGCCTTTTGAGCAACATCCAAACGAATTTATTGATCACGATAAGAGCATTTACTTTGATTATTTTTATGTTCGCAAGACCATGTTCTTAAAATACTCGCAAGGATTTATTGGAATGCCGGGAGGATTTGGAACCATGGACGAGCTATTTGAAGCATTAACCTTAGTTCAAACAAGTAAGATAGCGCAATTTCCTATTGTGCTTGTTGGAAAAGAATACTGGCTCGATATGGTAGAGTGGATCAAGAAGGATATGTTGGGAACCGAAAGTTATATTCACAAAGAAGATCTTGATCTATTTAAAATTGTGGATACTGCCGATGATGCAGTAAAACATATTGTGGATTTCTACAGCAAATATTTACTCAAACCAAATTTCTAAACAAAACCAATGTCGAATATTTTATTGCGCTTTTTATTGATACCATTGATCTACGCAATATCGTATTTGCCTATGTGGGTACTTCATATAAAAAGCTTTGGGCTTTATGTGTGGGTGTATTATGTGTTTGGCTATAGAAAAAAAGTAGTATTGCAAAATCTCCGCAATTCATTTCCGGATAAAAGCGAAAAAGAGATCCAAAAGATATGCAAAGGATTTTACAAGAATTTTTGCGATGTGATCTTCGAAACGATAAAAGCTTTTACTATTTCTAAGGATGAATTAACCAGACGTATTTATTATACCGAGAATGGAAAAAAGATCCTTTCAGATTATTCTAATAAAAAACAGAGTATTGTGATAGTAATTGGGCATTGCTCTAATTGGGAATGGGTGCCACTTTCGTACCAACCCAATTTTGAGCAGGTTTTACTTGGCGTATATCATCCTTTAAGCAATAAGCCTTTTGATGCGCTTATGCTGAAAATGCGAAGTAAGTTTGGCGCTAAAATTATTTCAATGAGAGATTTTTATCCTTTTTTAATTCGGAATAAAAATGTGAATTATTCATTAGGGTTAAACGCCGATCAAAGTCCGCCACCTGAAAGCGCTTATTGGACAAAATTTTTGAATCAAGATACTGCCGTGTTTAATGGTCCTTCAAAAATTACCAAGAAATTTAATTATCCAATGGTGTACGGAAGATGTACAAGAGTTAAGCGCGGAGTTTACGAGATAGAAATAATTAAAGTGTGTGAAGAACCTAAATTATATACGGAAGAAGAAATAACCGAAATGCATTTGAAATGTTTGGAAGAAAATATTTTAGCGCAACCTTCTAATTGGTTATGGAGCCACCGCCGTTGGAAACACAAGAAACCTAGCGTATCCAATTAAAACTACTTCCTTTTTTATTAAAGCCAATAGCAGGTGCCGGAACTTTTACCATATTTAAACAGGTAAAAATTGTCTTTAAGGTCTTCGACTTGGTTTTGATCTTAGTAAAGTCAATATCTAAACTCACATAATAATTTCGAATACGCTGACTGCTGTAAGTGGATTCTACAAAAGGTGAAATAGGTGATCTGTAGGTCACAAAATCTTCTCGGGCTCTTAGCATTCCGTTAGCGCCGTAACCAAATGATATGGCAAGCCACTTTGGTAATTTATGATCACCTTTTATAAATGCAAACGGACTAAAGCTGATCCAATAGGTTTGTGCATTATAATCTTTCAATATTTTTTCTTGTAAATTTTTACCAAGCAAGGATGGATTATAAATTGCCAACTCACTTTCTTTATATGAATATTTTATAAATACACGTTGTTCATTCCATAACGCTTCCTGCGAAATTGCGAATCCTGTTCCTACGGCATTTGCTATCATATCTCCACCCGAAAAGCCCCAACCATTACTGTAGCCATCCATAAGTTCAACACCGGTCATGTAAGCAAAACCAATAGTGCCTCCGTAGATCAGTTTTTGTTTTTTTGAAAATCCTGCCCAATCAAAAGCATCCATCATTAAGCGACCCAAATTATAGGTTGTCCAAACGTGCCCGGCTTTGTCCATTTGCAACCATTCGGCATTGTCATTGATCGTATGAAATTTTCCGGTCTTGTATTCCGAATACCAAGCTCTGTTCAAATAAAAAAGTGAACCTGTTGTTAAAACAGATGAACCGGTGATTAGTGAAATGCGTTTGTATTTTTTTGCAGGAACCGAATCAACTTGTGCGGTTGAAACAAATGAAAAGATAGAGAGAATAAATATGTATAAAACCTTTTTCAATAGTCTTATACAAATATAGTTCATTTATTGGTCGGTTATGTCTATCAGATCTTGAATATCTTCAAGATTTAACTTACTCTGTTTGATGCTCTTTTTGATAGGAATTTCCATATTTCCGGCACCTGAATTAACATCACCGGGACTATTTACATTATTAATATCAAATACATCATACATGTTTTTATCGTTAAAGTAACTCTTAGTTTTTCCAAAACGCCATACCAATCCAAAATTCAAAAATCCGGTTGGACTCAAACTTCTTTCGTAGAAATATACTTTATAAGGAACGTTTGGTCTTCTTTTACTTGTTTCAGTTGAATAAAAAGTAATATTGCTTCTTGTACTTGAACCCTCATCAATATATCCTGAGAAATATTTGCCGAGCGCAAAATCTAAACGAATGCCGCCCAAAATTTCGTAGTGAGTAAAATTAAATGATTTTACTTCCGGACGAAAATAATAAAGCGAATCGTTGTTTAAGAAGCTATACATGCCACCTTGCGGTTTAGTAAAAATACTGAAGCGAATTTTATCGTTGATAGGAATATTTAAACTAATATTCTTGGGGATCTGAATACTA
>CAYYUS010000279.1:0-4538 GCA_964474925.1 uncultured Akkermansia sp.
TAAGCAAAGAGTCGATTGGAGAAGATGCTTCGGTGTATTGTTTTGTTTCAAATGAAAGTCGGGCTTTATTGTAGAAATGAAGTTTATTAGGAGCTACAGTTTTTTCAATATCATCATTCACAAACGCATTTAGTTGCGCATGGCTATTAAAAGCGATGAACGAAATGATAAGAAAAAAGCAAACCTTCCGCATAAGAGCAATCCTATATTAAAGATATAATAATTGCGGGGCATTTTTGTCATATTTAATCACCAGAAAAGGATTATTAGTTAAAATACCTGAATTTTAGGAAGAATTCGATCTGCTGGCTAGTGAAATGGTATTATAACTTATTGATCACTTCGGCAGCTTTTTCAAGTGTTTCTGTTTTTTTAGCAAAACAAAAGCGCAATAATTTATGGTCTGTATTTTTGGTATAAAATACCGAAAGTGGAATACAGGCCAATTTAGATTCTTTTGTAAGCCGTATAGCATATCCTGTATCTGCTTCTTGTGTGATAGTTGAGTAATTCAATAATTGAAAGTAAGTTCCTGTGCAAGGTTCAATTTTGAAGCGCGATGAACTGATGAGTTTACGAAACAGATCGCGTTTTTGTTGATAGAAATTTTTTAGCTCCAAATAATTCTCTTTTTGAGAAAGGAAATCGGCGAGTGCCAATTGAAAAGGATGATTAACAGCGAATACTAAGAACTGATGAACTTTTCTAAATTCTTTCATTAGATATTCGGGCGCCGCCACGTAACCAATTTTCCATCCTGTGGTATGAACAGTTTTGCCAAAGGAAGAAACGATGATGCTTTGCTGTTTTAAAGAGGGAAAACGCGCAACGCTTTGATGCGGTTTTCCATCGAAGGCCATGTGTTCGTATACTTCATCGCTAAGTACAATGATGTTTTTATCTTTTACCAATGATTCTAATTGTTGCAGATCATTTGGCGTAAGCGTTGTTCCACTTGGATTATGTGGCGAATTAATAATGATCATTCGCGTATTGGAATTGATGCGTTGCTTCACTTCATCCCAATTGATATTAAAATTTGGATAGCTTAATTGTAGTGGAATTGCTTTGGCGCCATGTAATTCAATGGCCGGAATATAACAATCGTAAGCGGGTTCAAAAACGATCACTTCATCACCCTTATTGATAAATGCGGCAATAGCTGTGTAAATTCCTTGTGTTGCTCCTGCGGTAATTGTTATCTCAGAATCGGGATGATAGTTTGCATTGTAACAGGTAGAGATGATCTCGGCAATAGTTTCACGCAATTGAATTACGCCTTGCATGGGTGCATATTGATTAAATCCGCTTTGCATATGCTTATTGGCAAGCTCTAATAGCTTGGCATCACAACCAAAATCGGGAAATCCTTGCGAGAGATTAATGGCATTATGTTCGCGAGCCAAAGCACTCATGGTGGTGAAAATGGTAGTACCTACATTAGGCAACTTACTGTTTATTAGCATATAAAATGTTTTAAAACTGCTTACAATATGCGAATTTTTTATTACTTTTAGACTCCCTAATTCTTTGATGAATTGGTCCTGTGGCCGAGTGGTTAGGCTCAGCTCTGCAAAAGCTGCTACCCCAGTTCGAACCTGGGCGGGACCTCTGGTAAAACCCCTGAAACCCACGCTAGTCGTGGGTTTTTGTATTAGTAAATGTTTCGAAGTAACGATGCAACATAAAGGCCATTTTTTAGACTTTAGCTTGCACGAATATAAACCATGATAAGGATCAGTTCAAATAGAAACTATACTCATATGGCAAGACTTACAATTTGTGTTTTTTTACGAGAAATATTACTCCAAAAAAATGAAGGCACTATTAATTCTTGCAACCTCTTTGTTCTTTCTTCCAATGAATGAAAAATGTTTTGCTCAAACATCCACGGTTACTAGTGGTGTTTATATTACCGCAAAAGACTATAAAAAGAATAAGCTGAACGTAGAAGCCGACTGCTTAAATGAAAAAAATAAATTTGAAAAGAATGATTATTTCTCGACTTCAACATTTGTAGTGATCCATAAAGGTAAAAGGGTAACATATCAAAAGAAGGACATTTACGCTTACAGAGATTGTAATAACAAGGTATGGCGGTTTTACAAAGAACAAGCATATCAAATAATGGAAACAAAAAGTATGTGGATCTATACAACTCAAAAAACAATTTTAAATGATGTGGTTGTTGAAAAAGATCCTGTGGTTTATTTTAGTGTAGGACCTGAAGCTGAGATCAAAGAATTGACCATTGCTAATTTGAAATTAGCGTTTCGCGATAATTGGATCTTCTTAAATATGGTTCAAGTAGAGCCTGAGCCGGAAAGATCTGTTCGTTCATACGACACCGAACATAAAATGTACCGAGTAAATTATTTGTACAAACATTCTAAGAAAGAAAAATAATTTACCTAGTACCGTTAAATCGTATACGCGCTAATATTAAAACCTGCCGGAAAAAATGGGGTTTACTAAAACATTCAGTTCAATTAAATTGTTCCTAAGTCACTGATAATTAGGTTTTCAACTAAAATTCGACTTACTAACATTCTTGAAAATTAACGATTTTCTAAACTTTTAGATTTTAGTTAATTGAGTTGTTTTAAATGATGAATAGCTTTATTTTGAAGATGAAATCCATAAGCGTTTTTTGTCTCAAAAACACAGCACGTCATTCTAAACTTCAGTATTTTTTTTCGACTTAGTGAGTCGCATTTACCAATGAGTGAAGCGCTCGTGTTTCCATTTCCATTTCATTAACTTTAGAAGAACTGCTAATTCCAAAAACATGAAGATCAAAAATTTATTTTTCTCTACTGTTATGGTATTGTTGATGCAAACTTTAATAGCTCAAACTCGCGAGAAAAATAGATGGTTTCAAGTTTTAATTAGTGTTCACGGTACAGTTGATCACGATGGCGTGGAAGCAAATGCAATGATCACCGAATGCGATTCTGAACCAGCGATGTTATTAGAATTGATAAATACAAATAATTACAAAGTGAAAGCAGAATGGTTTCACGCGCCAATTACCAATGATGGAAAGCAACATTACAAAGATGAAATGCAAACCATTGAGCTCAACGCAAAGGAAAAGATCACTGGCAAATGCGGAGACAAAAAACAATTGATCATTAAACTTAAAGATTACAACGTTAAAGTTGAAGACCTCCAAGATTATTACGGTTCAAATTTCAACGTCACTAAATAAATTGAACTTACATCATCATGCGCACTATGAAAAATAAAATTTCGATCCTACTTCTTCTTCTTTTTGGAAGTACAAGCATTACTTTTTCTCAAGTAATTTTTAATTATACGGGGGGAAGTCAAAACTATGTTGTGCCTGCAGGTGTAACCGTAATTTGTTTTACAGTAGAGGGTGGACAAGGAAATGGAAATGCATCCAATTTGATGTTGGGAGGATTAGGTGGAAGAACAACAGGTCAATTACTTGTAACGCCAGGTCAGGTTCTACAAATAAATGTTGGTGGTGGTGGTTTAGGAAATTCAACTCCGGGTGGATTTAATGGTGGAGCTGCGGGTGGAATTACACAAGGAAATTGTTGTCCTATTGCCGCCGGTGGTGGTGGTGGTGGTGCTTCTGATATTCGTATCAATCCTTATACATTAGCAGATCGTGTTACAGTTGGCGGCGGTGGCGGCGGAACCGGTGGAAATCGTTCTGTTGGTTGTTCTCCTGGTTGCGGCGGCGGCGGCGGCGGCGGATATTACGGCGGCGGCGGAGGTGGCGCTTATGGTGGATCACCAGGATTTGGTGGAAGTCAAGTTGCTGGTGGTGCAGGTGGCCCTTCGTGTTGTGGTTGTCCTAACGGACCAACTCCCGGTGGTGCTGGTGTTTTTGGTGCCGGTGGTGCCGGTGGAACTGTAGGATGTAATAACCAAGCTGCTAATAATCCCGGTTGTGCCGGTGGTGTTGGTGGAGCTGCTGTTGGTGGACAAGGACCTAATTGTACAGGAGGAACAGGTTGCCCTAGTACTTGGGCAGGCGCCAGTGGTGCCGGTGGAAGTAATTTTAATGGTGGTGCTATTATCGGTCCAACATCAGTTGCCGGTGTAAAAGCAGGCACAGGTCGCGTTGTTTTAATTCCAAATTGTTGTACACAACCAACGGTTGTTCCCGTTGCAAATCCAAATGCAATTTGTGCAGGACAAACTGCAACATTAACTGCAACAGGTGCAGGAACGGGCGGAACTTATACATGGAACCCAGGACCAATAACAGGATCAATGGTAACAGTTACTCCGGCAGCAACAACAATTTATACCGTTACCGGACAAAATACTTTGAACTGTACAGGTACAGCAACAGTTCAGTTAACTGTAAATCCAAGCCCAACCCCAATTCCTAATAGTAATAGTCCGGTTTGTACAGGAGGAAGTATTGCATTAACTGTTAACGCGCAAACTTCTTATACATGGACAGGGCCAAACGCATTTACAAGTAATTTACAAAATCCAACAATAACAAATGCCAGCACTTTACAAGCGGGAAGTTACACAGTGAAAGTAACTGG
>CAYYUS010000280.1:0-4514 GCA_964474925.1 uncultured Akkermansia sp.
TTGTGGCCGTCAAAATCCAATTCAACTCTTGCGTATTCTTCTTCTAAGGATTTTACCAAGCGATCTTTATCCGCCATTTTAGAATCTTTGATAGCGGTGATCGTGTTTTTAATGCTGTATAATTTATCTGCTAATTCTGTTTGTTGCAATGCTTTTTTATCATAGCTGCGATTGTTCTCTGAGATCTCGCTTAAATAACGTGTACGAGCGGGAGGAATGATATAGATCTTCTCGCTCATTTCGTTGGTTGAAGCAAAATGTGATGTTAATTTCGAACCTGTTTTATCAGCGATCTTATTCATCACCTCAATGTACAAACGATTCATTCCCGGATCATTGAATTGCGAAGCAATAGAACCATACACAGGTAATTTATCATCGGGAGTATCCCATAAATTACGATTGCGTTTGAATTGTTTCTTTACATCGCGAATAGCATCTAATGCGCCACGTTTATCAAATTTATTTAAAGCAATGATATCGGCGAACTCCAACATATCAATTTTTTCTAATTGAGATGCGGCTCCGTATTCCGGTGTCATTACATACAAACTTACATCGCTGTGTTCGGTAATTTCAGTATCACTTTGTCCAATACCGGCGGTTTCTAAAATAACAAGATCAAACCCTGAAGCTTTTAAAATATCAACCGCGTCTTGCACATGTTTTGACAAGGCCAAATTGCTTTGACGCGTAGCCATACTGCGCATAAAAACGCGATCGTTGCGTATAGAATTCATACGAATACGATCGCCTAAAAGCGCTCCGCCGGTTTTACGTTTAGAAGGATCAACCGAAACAATACCAATTTGTTTTTCAGGGAAATCAATTAAAAATCTACGAACCAATTCATCCACCAAACTTGATTTGCCTGCGCCACCTGTTCCGGTGATACCGAGTACTGGAATTTTTGAAGCGACAGCCATCTCTTTTACTTTTTTAAGCATGGCAACACTTTCTTCATTTTGATTTTCTGCAGCCGAAATAAGTTTAGCAATCGACTTATGATCTTTTTCTTTTAAATGTCCAACCTCTCCATTTAAATTTACACCTAAGGGGAAATCGGATTGTTTTAAAAGATCATTGATCATTCCTTGCAAACCAAGCGAGCGGCCGTCATCAGGACTATAGATCTTTGTGATCCCATATTTATGTAATTCTTCAATTTCGGTTGGTAAAATAACGCCACCACCACCGCCAAATAATTTGATATGTCCGCAACCTCTTTCTTTCAAAAGATCGTGCATGTACTTAAAATATTCTACGTGTCCACCCTGATAGCTTGTAATAGCAATTGCATTTGCATCCTCCTGAATGGCGCAATCCACAACTTCCTGAACGCTTCTATCATGTCCTAAGTGGATAACTTCGGCCCCACTACTCTGCATGATACGTCGCATAATGTTAATTGCGGCATCATGACCATCAAAAAGGGCGGCTGCGGTTACAATTCTGATCTTATTTTTGCTTTGGTACGGGGTGGTTTCCATTTATTAAAATTTCTTGTGAATACACCTCCAAATATAGGTTTATCAAGGCATTTAAGCAATTTTTACTTTTAAAACGGCATCAAAAATGGGCCTAAAAAAGACGCAAATTCTTTGTTTTTGTAAAAAAATTAGTATTTTTGCGCTCCCTATAGCTAAATGCTAAAAAAGGGCCCGTTCGTCTAGGGGTTAGGACACGTCCCTTTCACGGATGAAACACGGGTTCGATTCCCGTACGGGCTACCAAAGAAAATTCCTCGATCAAATTCGGGGAATTTTTCGTTTTGTGCAAATTCAATGAAGTTAAAACCTCATATCATATTCGAAGATGATGTACTGCTTGTTTGTTACAAGCCAGCAGGACTAATGGTAGAACCAGATCGCAATAACTTCCCTAATTTATTACAACAAGTAAAAAATTACTTGAAAGAAAAAACAGGCGATAAAACACCTTACGTTCAACACCTTCATCGAATCGACAGACCAGTAAGTGGCATTGTTCTTTTTACAAAACAAAAAGAACACCTCCGCAATTTAAGTGAGCAGTTTGCCGAACGAAAAGTATCTAAATACTACGTCGCTTTAACTTCTAACGTTCCTGAACAATTACAAGGTATTTTAGAACACTGGCATCGAAAAGAGAAAAAGAAAGCTGCGCTAGTTCCGGAAGGAACAGAGTACGCCGAAAAGATCAAATTGGAATATTCCACAAAGCCACATGGAAATTTTTTTCTTTGGAGTATTAAACTTTATACCGGGAAGTTTCATCAAATAAGAGCACAGTTGGCAAGTGTTGATTGCCCAATAATTGGCGATGAAAAGTACGGCTCAGCACTTCCATATAAACCCGATGCTATAGCCCTTCACGCCGGAAAGCTCATTATTCAACATCCAGTTTCAAAAAAAGAAATAGTTTTTGAAGCGGACGCCCCTTTTTTATCGATCTGAATCTTTTTTGCAATAATATCTAATCAGATAAAACACTTTAGTATTAATTGCAAATCAATACCATCAACTTATTGTTTTGTACTGATTCCTGCAGTAAAGTCTACTCTTTCAAATGGATCTAATATTTTATAATTAAGTTGTGCGTCTATAACCACAAACCAATTATTTATTGCTTATCCACTCATGTACATTTGATGTATAAACCCAATAAAAACAAAAACTATGAAAATTTTAAACAAGGTATTGATCGCAATGAGTGTTCTAACAATAACAACAAACCTATACTCACAAAGAATGACGGTGAAAGGTGGATTGAATCTGGCGACTGTAGGGTATAGTTATTTTGATGGAGAGGAAGAATCTCTTAAAATGAATCCGGGCATCAATTTAGGCATAACCGCTGAATTTAAGATCGCAAAACCCCTTGCCATAGAAACTGGTTTAATATTTTCAACCAAAGGATTTAAATTGGCCCAAGATTATTCTGAAATGGGCGAAACCTATAAATTGAACTTGAAATATAACCTTTATTATATAGATGTACCATTGAATTTGAAAGGTAGCTTTAATATTGGCAAAGTAAAAGTGTATGGCACAGCCGGCCCATACCTTGGTATTGGATTGATTGGATCAGGAAAATACGAGGAAACCTATAATGGTAAAACAGAATCTGATAAAGATATATTTGACCTGGAGAACGAAGGCATAAAACGTTTAGATTACGGTTTAAATGTCGGAATGGGCGTAGAAATAAAGGCAATTCAAATTGGTGTAAATTATGGATATGGTATGCAAAATCTAATTGAAGGTGAAAGTTCAAGCTCAGAATTCAAAATGACTCATAAAGTATTAAGTTTTACAATAGGATACAAATTTGGGAAAAAGAAGGCTAGCGCCATACCTGCAACAACTCCCGCTAAGTAATTTGAATTAGAAAAACAATCAAATTTTAACCCAAGAAAGCACTGCCAAAAGCGGTGCTTTTATTTTATCCCCTCACTTTTAAAGAAAGCTTCCAATTTTTCTTGAGTAAAGCTCACCACCTTTTTTGCCGTTTCAACTTCTTCATTCCAATGCTCAGGTTTTTTTGTTTGCTTTTCGGTATCGTTTTGAATACGATCTAAGATCATCGATGATTCTATAACATCGTTAATCAAACCAAACGCATCTTCATTCTTAGTGCTTAATAACTCTAACAACAGATTTCTTTTTTTGAACGAAACTAAAGTGGCGTTTGGAATTTGGTAATGCTCTGCCAATTTATGAAGGGACTGCATGAGTTGTTTTTTAGTTTCTTCGGTCATATCAAATGTTGTTTACCGCAAATATAGCGTTAATGCGCTAATTACCCTTTCACATCTCTTATCCCTTTTTGGCATTTTTTATCATCTGCAAAAAGTGGCTTTATCTACCTTGGTTGTATCAAAACGATGTTTATGGAATAATTGTGTTCCGGGCATCTCAATATAAAACCTATAACAATGACAAAAGGAAAATTGATATTAACCGCACTGGCCATGAATACCATGGGCTTGTTTGCCCAAAGCAATGAATTTACACCTGCTAAAGTTGATTTTGACGCTTACGAAAAATTAGTGGCCGAAGTAAAAGAACATCGCAAGAGCAGATTGGTTAACCTAGAAACCTTTTTAAAGATGAGCAAAGAAGATAAGGTGATCATTATTGATACACGATCGGATGCCATGTATAAAAGCAAACATGTTAAAGGAGCTGTGCATTTGAATTTTTCTGATTTTACGCAAGCTACTTTGGCGCGATTGATCAAATCAAAGGACACCAAGATACTTATCTATTGCAATAATAATTTTGATAAGGACGACGATAATTTTCCAACCAAAGCTTATGTTCCGGCAGTAAAAAAAGAAAAAACAATAACAATGGCCTTAAACATCCCCACCTATATTAATTTGTATGGCTATGGTTATAAAAACGTGTACGAACTATCTGAACTGGTAAGCATTTATGATACCCGCATAAAATTCGAAGGAACGTCGGTACCTAGTAATTAATAAACACCTATCTTTTTAACATTTTAAAGCCCTAATTGCTCATAGGGCT
>CAYYUS010000281.1:0-4507 GCA_964474925.1 uncultured Akkermansia sp.
TGAGTGTTTTTGTTTTATCGTAATTTGTTTTGAATGAGATCACGTTCCCGTTCAATTGAAAGTTCACAGGATGATCTATAGATGGGGCATCGTTATAAAAACTAAAAGGAATTGTTTCAGAGATATTTCCCAAGCCTGTACTCATTTCTATATTTCCTTTGGTATTCAATAGCATTTTGTTTGTACCAAGACAAACCATCTGAACGTCATTAATATTAGCGCCGGGATTTAAAATGATATTATATTTTAAAGGGATTGCAGTTGTTGGATCAATGATAAATTCAATATCAATATGATCATAAACATTGTTGTAGATCACTTTTTTGAAAACACTTACGTTGTATGTTTCTTTGCCATTAAACACATAATTAAGTTTTCCGTTAAACGCATCTTTTGCTGTAACAACACAATTATTTTTTTGTCCTAAAAAATTAATATCAACTCTGTGGCTTACGATCTTTGTTTTTGCAAGTTCTTTAAGATGAGATAAAGAAGGTTTTAGCGGTGATGTTTTTGGCAGATCCTTGATATTAAAAAGTTCGTAGGAATACCCGTTCTTTCTTAACTGGATCTTAATGCCATTGCCCGTGTATTGATACAACACATTATCATTTGCTTGAAAGAATTGATCAACGATCTGTCCCTTATTTTCAATAAATCCCGCTCCATAACTTTCATTTTGTGAGTAGGCTTTTACATTCAAAAAACAGCTAAAAACTACTATTAGGGTAAGCAAAAAAATCGTTCTTATCTTCTTCATTTTTTAGGCAATTATCCAAATATAACGAATAAAAAACAAAAGATTCCTAGTGCCCCTAAATGGATTTACCCCCTGTGTATGAGTGAAGAGGCTATATAATTGATTCGGGTTACGCTTTGAGAAACTCAAATTTTACCATTAGGCGGCTAAATAGTTGTAATATAGTGTCATCTAATTAACAATTAAAGTAATGTTAAGTAAAACTATTAAAACAAAACTGATTAAGATAAAGCTTTTGACTTTTTCATTAGCTGTATTTTTATTAGGCGTGAACAATAAAGCTATAGCTTGCTCACCTCTTAATACTCCTACCATCAATAACTTTAATATTGTAGGGAATAATCTTGTTCTTAACGCTTCTAGTAATACCATTTATAATTGCACCTATAGCATCCAGGTTGAACTTGTATGTAATAGTAAGAATTTTACCGCTGCTGCTCCTTTTTTCTTTACTTCTTCAGGGTACAACAAAAATGCAACTCCTTTTGTTATTCCTACTATGAACA
This sequence comes from uncultured Akkermansia sp., assembly GCA_964474925.1. Taxonomy (GTDB): domain Bacteria; phylum Bacteroidota; class Bacteroidia; order B-17B0; family Aurantibacillaceae; genus Aurantibacillus. The sequence continues at coordinate 1,267 of CAYYUS010000281.1, forward strand.
TTCCTATTGGAAGTTTATGCCCAGGCACTCAATATAAATTTAGGATCCGTGAACAATATGGTGCATTTACTTTTAGTGGTTGGACAGCACAGCAAGTGTTTACAACTCCCGGTGTTTTTCTTCAACCTACACTGATCGCAAACGCGAGTCCTGCAAGTATTTGTTTACCACAAACCTCTCAATTAACTGCATCGGTGGTTAACGGTTGTGGTGGTTTACCAATAACTTATTCATGGTCGCCGGGTGCTTCTTTAAGCTGCATCACGTGTTCTAATCCTGTAGCTTCTCCGGCTGTAACTACTCAATATACAGTAACTGCCGCAGGTAGTCAACAAGGTTGTTGGACGGCAAGCGCGGTTGTTACAGTTGTTGTAAGTACTTCGCCACCTACAGTAGGAACAGTTACTGCTCCTGCAAGCGTTTGTTATGGAACAGCAGCAACGGTTGCCATCAATTCCTTTTCGGGAACCATTCAATGGTTAAGTGCGCCCAGTTCTTCGGGTCCGTGGACCATTATTGCAGCAAATACATCCTCGATCCTAACGCCAACGCTCGCGGCCACAACTTGTTTTCAAGCATCGGTAACCGGATGTAATAGTACTTTAACATCAAATACAGTTTGTATCAATATCAATCCTTCGCCAACAATAACAGTTAACTCTCCAAATATTTGTCAAGGGGCAACGGCTACATTAACTGCTGGCGGCGCCGGTAATTATACTTGGTCGCCTGGTCCTGCTGTTATAAGTCCCAACTCTGCAACAGTTGCTCCTGCGGTTAATACATCTTACACCGTATGGGGAGCTGCATTAGGTTGTACAAGTTATGCTGTTGCAAACATAACTGTAAATCCTATTCCAGTTCTTAATACAGCAAACGTAAGTATTTGTGTTGCCGAAAATGTATCCTTAACTGTAAACTCTGTTCCTGCATCTACATTTGCGTGGAGCGGTCCATTAGTTTATACTTCTACTCTTCAAAATCCTGTAATATTGAACGCACAAGCAAACATGAGCGGCCAGTACACGGTAGTAGGAACCACTACAGCCGGCTGTACACAAACTGTTTTTTCTAATGTACAAGTTACGCCTTTGCCAACAATTACAATTGTAGGTAACAATACTGTTTGCTCTCAAAACTTCAATGGTTCTACCAATACGGTTGCTCTTAGTTCAAATGGTGCAGCAAATTATACGTGGACATTACCCGCAGGTTTTTCAGCGCCAAACCTAACTGTTGCAAATATTGTTGTAACTCCACCGGTTGTTGGAGCGCTAACGGTTGGAACATTCTCCGTATTTGGAACATCAGGAACTTGTTCCAATTCAGCAACATTTAATTTAAGTGTATTACCAAATCCAACTTTAACAACTGTGTCGAGCAGCATGTGCGCTGGCACAAACGCAACTATTAGCGCATCGGGCGCAAGCACATATACGTGGACACCCCCTGTTACATTAAGTTCTATGTTTGGCGCAAGCGTTGTTGGTAGTCCAACCATTACTACAGTTTATAGTGTTATTGGAACCAGTGTTGGATGTCACAGTCAAGCACAAACTGCTATTATTAGTGTTGTTGCAAATCCTACCGTAACTATTTCACCTTTCATCCCACCAATTTGTGCAGGAACAACTACAATTATAAATGCGAATGGTGCCACAAATTATACTTGGATAGTTAGTTCTCCAACTAGCACTACATTTGGTAATTCACTTTCTATAACTCCTAGTTTCAATACACTTTACACGCTAATTGGAGAGGCAAATACGTGTACCGCCACTGCCGCCATGATCGTAACAGTGATCCCTTTACCAAGCTTAATGGCTGTTGCCGATAAAACCACTATTTGTGAAGGCGATGTAGCTACCATTAACGCCAATGGCGCTAATAATTATCTTTGGAGCCCTGGTCACTCATTAAATACTACTACATCAAACTTTGTTGTAGCATCTCCTCAAATTACTACTACTTATTTCTTAACCGGAAATAATGGTATTTGTACCGGAACTACTAATATTACAATTGTTGTAGTTCCAAAACCATTGCTTCAATTGAATGTTAATCCTACAAGAATTTGTCAGGGCGCAAGCGGAATGATATTCGCATCAGGAGCACAAAATTATTCTATGTCGCCAATAAGTACACTTAATACATTCACAAATAGTACCGCCATAGCAACGCCAAGTGTTTCTACAAATTACACAGTGATGGGATATAATACTTCAGGCTCGCTTACGTGTACTATGACCAAAGAAATATTGCTTCAAGTGATACCAACTATTACCGCTACAGTTAGTCGTAGTGTTGAAATTTGTCAAGGTGAATCTGTTGGCTTAGTTGCCGATGGAAGCAGCACATATTTATGGATGCCAAAAGAAAGTTTAAACAATAATAATATCCCAAACCCAATAGCTAATCCTGTTACTACAACCATTTATACAGTTAATATTTCTGAATTCAATTTTTGTACAGTTACTGCTTCCGTTCTGGTAAAAGTAAATCCTACTCCAACCATTTCGGCAGGTGTAAACTCCATTTTCAACTCGGATGAACTAATGCAGATCGTTGCAAAAGGAACCGGAACCATAACTTGGATCGCGGGCGAGGCTATTATTTGCTCGGTTTGTCCACTTACACAGATCATGCCAAAGAACAGCGGTTGTTATAAAGCGCAAGCCATTAATGAATTTGGCTGTAAGACATATGATGAAGTTTGTATTGAAGTAACCAATAACTATAATATTTATATTCCCAACGTATTTACGCCAAATGAAGATGGCTTGAATGAAGGTTTCAAGGTTTATGGAACAGGAATATCGGATGTTACACTTACTATATTCGACAGATGGGGAGAAAAACTAGCTACAACTACCGACATGGACAAAGGTTGGGATGGTTTTTATAAAGGCAAGCTTTGTAAGAACGAAGTTTATGTATATTTAGTTACATTTACTTCTTTAGATGGCAAAAAACATACACGTAAAGGACACGTTACTTTGCTCAAGTAGCAAAGTTTTGTTTTCGTGTGGCCCTATGAGAAAACACGCATTACTCTTATTTCTTTTTTTTTACACAGTTGCCAATGCGCAATTAACTGTGGGTATTGATACCATTCATGTTATCAAAAACGGAAATACGCTTAAACTGCCTTGGGAAGGTGGCTTAAATTCTTGCATCTTTTAGGAGCTCGACCTCCACCATGATTCTAAGAATGATCTTTTCGCCGGAATGTGTAGCCGAC
>CAYYUS010000282.1:0-4495 GCA_964474925.1 uncultured Akkermansia sp.
CATACATCCAAAACTTATTTTGACCATCAACAAAACCGGCATTTAAGAACAAATTATTGAAAGGCAATTTGGTTGCTTGAGGACTTTGTTGAATTTCTTCGGTACTGTTATTTTCCATACATTTGTGAAGCATAAATATATCCATTTTTTACTCAAAAAATCATGCCAATCACTAAACACTTTTTACCTTTTAGCATTATTTTGCTAGCTGTTATTTCTTGTCAAAAAACACCTCAAAGCCTTGCTGCTACTGAGGCTCAACTGGGCGAGAAACTCTTTTTTGACCCCATTTTATCGCGTGATAGCACCATAAGCTGCGCCAGTTGCCATAGGCCTGAGCATGCGTTTGCCGATATTACCCCAACCAGTAAGGGCGTTTTTAATCGTATGGGCGGACGAAACACACCATCGTGTATGAACATGACCAACCGCAATTTTTATTTTTGGGATGGCCGCGCCGAAACTCTTGAAGAACAAGCTTTGGGGCCAATTGAGAATCCGGTAGAAATGGATCTTCCATTAAGTGTTGCTGTAAAACGATTAAGAGCTAATGCTTATTACTACAACTCATTTATTAATGTTTTTGGTCAAAAACCCAGTAAGGAACTTATTGCAAAAGCACTTTCCGATTTTCAACGTACACTCGAAACCAGTAAATCTCCTTTTGATAAATTTATGAGGGAAGATGACAGTACTGCAATTAGCGCAAGTGCAAAAAGAGGTTTAGATGTGTTTAACGGAAAAGTGAAATGCTTTGATTGCCTCTTTGGTATTGATTTTACAGGGAATGATCAGTTTAGAAGCCTTGGTTTATATAATGGAAAGGATCTGAATGACAAAGGGCGTTTTGATGTTACAGGCAAAGAAAGCGATCTTGGCAGATTTAAAGTTCCGGGTTTACGAAACATTGCCATGACAGCACCGTATATGCACAACGGAATGCACAAAACACTTATGGAAGTGATAGAATATTATAACGAGCCTGATAAATTCGTTAAGAATAGCATCAATCGTGATTCGTTATTGAATAAACCACTTGGTTTAACTCAAGATGAGAAAAAAGATCTTGAGAATTTTTTGTTGACCTTAACGGATGAGCGATTTGCAAAGAAGTAAAAAAGCTCGCATTCTTTACATTATTTCGCTTGCTTGCGGCATTTGGTTCTTGGCTTTTGGCTGGGTTTGGACCTATCTTGGTAATTTGATCATTGCCTACCCTTTTGGCTTAATAGGTTTTTTGCTTTGGCTTTATGCTAAAAAATTAAACCCTGAGGATAGATACAACCGAATTTGCATTCGACTTCTTTTAACGGGGCTCTTCCTTTCAATTTTCTCGTTTTTCCTTTATAAGTAATTAACAAAGACGCCCTGTTTATTTGCGTTCGTTTTTTGTAACTTTAATTCTACACTCACGTTATTCATTTAAACAAAGGCGATTGAATAAAAACTACTATACCCTTAGTCCATTATTTCTTTTTCTGTTGAGCTTTAACTTTTTTATAAGTAAGCAAGAGAAGGAATTTGAATTTGCATCAAACAATAAAGTAGCCATTGATAGCGCAAGCAAAACCATTCATATTTTTGTAGCGCTTTGCGATAATAAATACCAGGGAATTGTTCCCGTTCCACCAAAAATTGGCAATGGGCAAGATCCAAACAACAATTTATACTGGGGATGCGGTTATGGCATTCGAACGTATTTCAAAAAAAGTAAAGAATGGAAATTACTTCGCAGTCAAAAAATCGATTCCTTAAAATTAGAGCGCATTGTTTTTAAACATGCAACTAAAAACTACTATTTGGTGGCAGATGCTTACAATGGAAAATTCATTAAACAGTGTACCATTGATTTTTTTAACGCCTGTGCCGGAAAATTAAAAGACACTATTCACATCCAAAATAAAATAATTGGAATTGCCGGGCATTCGAAATTGGTTTCTTACATAGGCCATGATGGTTTGATGGATTTTGACCTAAAGATCCCATTTCCAAACGTTGATACTAAAAAAAGAGATTGTATTATTTTAGCCTGCGTTAGCAAACACTATTTTGCACCTTATTTAGAACAAACCAAAGCTTATCCCTTAATTTGGACCACCGGATTAATGTGCCCGGAAGCCTATACCGTTCATGATGCCCTTACAGGTTATATTAATGGCGAAAATGCCGAAAGTTGCAGAAATAGAGCAGCTTTGGCCTATCAAGCCAAGCATAAGTGCGGCATAAAAGGTGCCAGAAATTTATTAGTTACCGGCTGGTAATTGAATTTTACATTTCAAATTCGTAACTTCATAAAATGCGGATCATTGTTTTAATCATCGTACTACTTTCAACAAAACTGTTTTCTCAAACAACGGTTTATGCTGCTACATCTGAAGGAGTACCTGATAAGAACAACTATTACACCTTTTATTACGATAAGGTATTTATTTGCAATAATTGTAAAGAGCCATTTAAAAATGAAACCTCCTTTGAGAAATATAAGGCCGTTATCTTCAATGGAAAAGACATCATGATCCATTTTACCAAAGAATTCGACGTTACTGATTCTAATACGATCATAGGTTTTATAAATGAAGAAAAAAAAGTCCTATTCGGCAAAATTACAATGACAGGAAATGGCGGATTCACCGAAACTTACGATCCAACTCCTGAAGAAGAGAAAAGCGCACCTTATTTACACGACAAAAAGGTTTTTAATTCTAATGGCACTATAATTGCCTTTATTGAAGGTGAAGAAAAGTACGGGGCTGCGTGGTACCTCTTAACTTCTAAAAAACGGTGAAAGTGTTGAGTAGAATAATCGCCTTTCAATTGTTTTGATTTAAATTATTTTTTCTTAACTTTAATCTATGCGTTCGATATTAAACATAACATTGGTTGCATTAGCACTATTTGCTTTTAGCGATCCTATTCAAGCTCAAACAAAGCCAAAAACAACTACTAAAGCTCCTGTAAAAAAGGCTCCTGTAAAAAAAGCGCTTCCTAAAGAAATAAATGTTTACGTGTGTACCAGCAGCAAAGATAAATACTACCACAAACGCAGCAGTTGCATGGGAATGAATAAATGTTCGGAAACCATCAAAAACATTAAGAAGCCTGCAGAGCTTGGAAAATATAAGCGTAAAAAATGCCCTCGTTGTAAGCCTTAGATCAAGCTAGTACTTCTCTAACTTCTCTTCAAAAGCCAAGTCGCGGTTAGCCGCATGAAATTTAACGTTCAATATAAGATCGGTGCAATTCTTAAGGCTTTCTTCACGGATACTTTCAATTAAAGCATACACATCTTTTGGCTGTCCTTCCACTACAGTTTCAAAAGGACAAACCTTATACTTTAATCCACTTTTTTGAATAAGCAAAATAGCATTGTCGATGATGGTGTATTTTTCCTTATCGTTACCAAAAGGTAGTAATTGTAAAGCCGCGTTTATTTGCATGGTATTAAAGTTTTAATTCGCTTAGTTTCTGATTCATTGAATTTACCAAAGCTTTTAAAGGAGCCTCGGCCATTTTTAAAATAAAAGGATTCATATCGCCTGATAATTCTACCTTACACTCCCCTACTTCATTTTCAGTTCCTTTAAAATTCACCGCTAAAAAAAAATCAAAACGTTTTAATCCTTCGCTATTGTATCTAATTTTTGTATAAGGCACTTTTTCAGCAAAAACTATTTTTAAGGGGGCAATTCCCTTTATATTAAACGAACATGAATTTTCGTCATGAGAAAAATTTTCTGTTCTATCCTCAGGTAAAATGCTTTTAAAATTGGCGAAGTTGCCTAAGAATTCGTAAAGTGCTTTATTAGTTGAAACTGCTTTTGTTTCAGAACTAGGAATTGAGAAATGTGCCATTATTTATAAAGGAGATCCTTCCTTATTTTAAAATAGATGATTGTTTCCAGGTATCCGGACCACTTCTCCAAGCGGTTAAACTTTCAACATCCTTCTCATTTATATACCCTTTATCAAGAGCAACATTTATAAGTGTATTATAATTGGTTAATGTGATCACTTTGCAATCGGCCTTTTGAAATGCTTTTTCTGCCACATCAAAACCATAGGTAAAAATAGCTGCCATTCCTCTTACTACACAACCCGCCTCGCGAATTGCTTCTACTGCTTTTAAACTGCTTCCACCCGTGCTAATAAGATCTTCAATAACCACAACTCTTTGTCCTTTTTGCAGATCTCCTTCAATTAAATTGGTCATTCCATGTTTTTTTGCTTCGCTGCGCACATAAACAAACGGCAAGCCCATTTCTTGCGCAATTAAAGCACCTTGTGCAATTCCACCGGTGGCAACGCCTGCTATTACATCAGGCTTGGCATAATCTCTATTGATTGCATTCACAAATTCTTGACGTATATAGGTACGAATGGCAGGATACGAAAGGGTTTTACGGTTATCGCAATAAATTGGTGATTTCCATCCGCTAGCCCACGTAAATGGATTTTCGGGTTGTAATTTTATTGCTTTTATTTGAAGTAAAAATTC
>CAYYUS010000283.1:0-4476 GCA_964474925.1 uncultured Akkermansia sp.
TTCCTTCCTCGTTTATTAAAATAGATTCCTCCGGATCAGCATCTCTGCTTTTTGAAAAATCGCGCCCCTTAAGGATTTTTAAACCGTAAAAATCCATATAATCAGAATCGATCATAATTGGACGAAATTGACTTGTTTTACCTGGATCACCATCAACAAGATGCACACCACCTGCATTCATCATTACTTTTTTTCCAGGAACAGAACTTGATGTGGTTATTTTACTTATTCCAGCAAGTTTGGCAAGTTCTTCTTTAAAAGGTGAAAGTCGTGTGGCATAAAGAGAATCAAAAGGATTAGGACCTTTTATAACTAGCGTTTGATCAATATTCATCCCAACATCCTGATTCTGCATGAAATGTAATTGTTTGTAAACTGCGAATGTTCCTACCATTAAAATAACCGAAGCTGAGAATTGTATAATAACAAGTGTCTGGCGTAAAAATGAACCTTGAGTACTTTTAGAGAATTTTCCTTTTAAAACTTCAATTGGCATAAATGACGAAAGAGAAAAAGCGGGATAAAATCCCGAGAAGAAAGTTCCTACAATAAATAGTAAGAGCAGAGTGAGCCAGAATTTAAGATCAGCAAATAAACCATAATCCAATTGTTTTCCGGTTAAACTATTGAATAGCGGCAAGGAAAGCAGCATCAATAGTAAGCCAAGGCCGACAGCCAATATATTTATCAAGATGGATTCGAACATAAATTGCGCAATAAGTTGCGAACGGAACGAACCCATTACTTTCCTTACTCCAACTTCTTTGGCTCTATCCACAGAACGTGCAGTTGAAAGATTAACATAATTTATCCATGCAATAATTATTATAAAGAAGGCTATGATGCCCAAAAAATGAACTGATCTTGCATCTCCATTTACTTCAGCCTCCATCATGTAATTTGAATACAAGTGAATATCTTTTAAGGGTTGCAGTTTGAACTCAATTTTTTCCTGGATAGACCCGGGACGCTCCCCCTCTAATTTTTTTTGCGCAAGCTTACTTATTTTTGATTCTAATTTTGCAACATCAGTTCCGGCCTTAAGGCGAGTGTAACTGTAGAAACCATCCCAGCCAAAACTTGTTTCACATTCAGGGTTTGTATTTGTAATATATTTTGCAAAGGGTAAAAGTATAGTATATTTAAAATGTGTATTCGTAGGTGGATCTTCAACGATAGCAGTAACTTTAAAAGCCCCGGTAACTTTGTTATTCAAATTGATGTATTTACCCATCGGCTCTTCATTATCAAAATATCTCTTTGCTGTAGATTCGGTCAATACTATTGAATATGGATCTTTCAATGCCGTTTTCGCATCACCTTTAATTACTTTGCAAGAAAAGAAGTTGAGAAAATTATCATATACATAATACATCTTATCTTCCCTGAAAACCTTATCCTTATATGAAGTCACGGCTCTTGATTTCGCCATTTTGGTTACATCTTCAACTTCTGGACATTCTTTTTTTACGAGTTGAGCAATACCTGCAGTTCCCGCAGCCCATTCTGTAGTTAATTTCCCTTGGTCGTAACGATCTTGTTTTAAGCGGTAAATTCTTTCACCATTTGCCTGGAAGGTATCGTAACTTAATTCTTCCCTTACATATTGTAAGATCAGCAAACACGAAGCCATTCCAAGAGCTAAACCGGTGATATTGATGAAAGAAAACCCTCTGTGTTTAAGGATATTTCGCCATGCTATTTTGAGATAGTTCTTTATCATGTTATTCTGTTCTTAAATTTTTAATCGGGTTTGAATTAGCAGCTTTCAATGTTTGAAAACTCATGGATAGGAATGCAGCAAAAACTGCAAGACCTCCCGAGAATATAAATACCCATAGATTTATCTCTGTTTTATAGGCAAAATCCTGTAACCAGGAATTGATAAAGTAATATGCTATTGGTGACGCAACAATAATGGCTATAAGTATTAGTAACATAAAATCTTTTGATATTAGATAAACAATGTTTGAAATGGAAGCTCCTAAAACTTTACGGATTCCAATTTCTTTTACTCTTTGTTCGGTGGTATAAGAAGCAAGGCCTAAAAGACCAAGGCATGAAATAAAAATAGTTAGTCCCGAAAAGCATGTAAATAGTGTGAGCATTGTTTGATCCTTTTTGTACTGCTCATCAAATTTCTCATTTAAAAAGAAGCGAGAAACCGGATTCTCAGGGAAATAACTCTTCCATTTCTGATCAATTATATCAAGACTTTTGCCCATGCCGGCGGAAGACATTTTAATAAGCGCTATGGATGCTGTGGCATTTTTTTCATTTGCCAAGGCAAGGGCCAATGGTTCAATTTTTGTATGCGGCGATTTGTAATTGAAATTCTTCATAATTCCAATTACTCTTCCAAAACTTTTACCGTCGAGACTGATCTCTCTGTTAAGAGGGTCTTTCCAATTAAGAAATCTTAAAGCTTCTTCATTCAAAATAAAATTTTGAAAATCACTCTTTATATTTTTATCAAAATTTCGTCCTTTTATTAATTTGAGGCCAAGCAGATCCATATAATTATAATCGCACCAATTAATGTTCATAGTTGATGTGTAATCTTTGCCATTATCTTTTATGAAAAAGTCCACTCTTCCTGCACCAACAAATTGTTCGGTTGTAGCAAAGTTGAGAATTGAAGAGTTTTTTAAGAGGTCATTTTTAAAAGGCTCGATCTTACTGAACTTTGCACTATCCATGTAAGACGGGAATTTTAATACAACAACCTGATCTTTATTAAATCCAAGATCTTTTGTTTTCATTAAAATTAATTGCTTGTACACCATTATAGTAGCAATAATTATTACTGTAGAAATAGTGAATTGACCAACAACAAGCAGTTGACGTAATTTAATCCCTTTAAAAGAGGTAACATTTTTTAATTCAATAAGCTTGCCTTTTAAAACTTCAGATGGCTTGAAATTAGACAGATAAAACGCGGGATAGCTTCCGCCAACTAATGAGATGAACATGATGATACTCAACAAGACAAACCAAAAATAAGGATCTTTGAACATAAGAGATAGATCTATGGTTTTTCCAATTAGATCAATGAATGAGGGCATTGATAACACTAATAGAATAGTGCTTAACATAAGTCCAAGTAGTGTTATTACAAGAGATTCGCCAAGAAATTGAAAGATAAGTTGACTCCTCTCAGCACCAACCACTTTTCGTAATCCAACTTCTTTTGATCGCTTCAAGGCGCGGGCAGTAGAGAGATTCATGTAATTGAAACAAGCGATAATCAATATAAAAATTGCGACCCAGCCAAAAATGTATAAGTATTTTCTCTCACCACTTTCAAATTGATTGTATTGATGAAACTGATCAAAATATACATCAGAAAGTGCTTGAGTTTTAAGATCGGAGGTAAAACTGAATTTATTTTTTTTAATTGCAGGATCAAGATATTTGATACTCCATGTTTTAAGTTTATTATCAAAATCAGCTATGGCACTTTTATCTTTGAACTTTATATAGGTAAAATAGGAAAGCTGAAACCAATCATTCGATGCTGGAGCTCTGCTGTTTGTCAAATTTATTGAGAGAAGAGCATTTGGTCTTAAGTGCGATCGAAGACCTGTGTTTTTTAATACGCCAGTAATTTTACGTAATTTCCTTGGGTATTGCAGCATTTTTCCCATTGGATCAGCAGTCCCAAAGAACTTATTGGCCATTGTTTCTGAAATAACAACACAGTTTGGTTCAGCTAAACAAGTTTTTGCATCTCCTTTTAGTAATTCAAAATTGAAAACCTCCAAAAAATCGGGGTCAACTGCATATTGATTGTCTTCATTAAAGTGCTTGTTCTCATAAGAAACAGTTTGATGATTGTGAGGATCTATCCTTACAATATGTTCAATCTCAGGAAAATTTTCTTTAAGGGATGGAGCCACGTAGAAAGATGTTACGGCATAGGGATCAATGATACCTTTATCTGTAAAGATCTGATTGATCCTAACTATTTTATCGCCATCATTCCAGTGCTTATCGTAATTTAATTCATTCCTGATAAAAATAAATATCAATACGCATGAGGCAATGCCAATAGAGAGTCCAACAACATTTATAAGGGAATAAATTTTATTCCTTGATAAATTGCGCCACGCTATTTTCAGATAATTCTTTATCATTCTGCTCCTAAACTTTTATGTTTTGAGTTACAATCTGTCCATCGAGCATGTTTATGATGCGGTGAGTATAACGGGCGTCATGTTCCGAGTGAGTTACCATAATGATCGTTGTGCCTTGTTCGTTAAGATCCGTAAGCAATTGCATCACATCATTACCGTTTCGTGAATCCAAATTCCCGGTGGGCTCATCGGCAAGAATTAGTTTTGGTTTATTCACCACGGCGCGAGCAACTGCCACACGTTGTTGCTGGCCACCAGAAAGCTGCTGTGGATAATGGTTGCGGCGGTGAGCTATTTGGATCTTATCAAGTACTTCATCTACAATTTTTTTCCGTTCGGC
>CAYYUS010000284.1:0-4445 GCA_964474925.1 uncultured Akkermansia sp.
GAGCTTGTATTTGGAATAGTTGTTAATGTAACAGAAAGCGGTGAGGTTACTGTGATCGCTTTTCTTACGTATTCCGTATTTGTCGAAGTTATAACAGCGGTCGGGGTTGCTAACGCGCCAATATAGTTCCTGTTAATAGATATTGCGTGCGTTGAAAGACCATAGCCAGATGAAGTAAAACTATATGTGTCAACGTTAAATGGCATGTTTATCGCCGTATTAATATTAGCAAAACTATTATCAATGATTGTATATAGTGCTCGATTTGATCTTAAGCTTATACCTGTATTGCCCGGAGCGACAGTTGTGGTGTTAGTATTAGATTGAGTGCTTCTAAATGTTGCATAACTGCAACCAAACACATAAACTTTATCACAATTTATAGCATAATGACAATCATAAAATCTGTTACCTAAAGAGGTTAACGTTGGAGAGACGATACCACTTGGACTCAATTCAAGTCTTGCGTTAAAGTTGCCATTAATAACATCACGTATTGCATTACCACCATACAAATAAGCCGGAGCCGGCCCCGGAGGATCATAAATATATTGTTGTGTGTTTTGGAAAACGTTATTTAGGCTAAGCACATTGCTTTGATAAATTTCCATGCCTTGACCTAAGCCATCAAAAATATTAAACCAGTTTGGATCACTATTCTCGGTACTACCAATAATAATTGATCGATATAAATTTGTACCAGTAGTAAATCCGACATTTGTGATCCTTATGCCAGTATTGGCAGATTGTGTATTGTAAGGAGCTTTCAAGTTTGTGATGGATCCTTGCAAAGGATATGGAACGGCCAAGCCATCTGTTGGGCTTGTTGCTGAACGCATACCACCTGCTGACGTTGTACAAGATGGCCAACTTGTTGGCGTAAAGGTTAAGGTACGGCTTGTGAATACTGAATTGCGGATAAGAAAAGGATAAACCGAAGTAATATTTTGCTGATAGTTACCAATATTAATAGCTGTATGGTTGCGGTTAAATATTGTATTATCAACAAACAGAATAGCGCCCGATGCTGTCAACACTGATGTAGCTTGGTTTGGGAGATCCATTGCAACTATTGCATCTTCAATTAAGTTATCATTTGATGGGCCACTTCCCGCAGAAATTTTCCCTCCGTCTTCAACAACAATACCTTGCCACATGTCGTTGCAGGAATACAAATGTGATCCGGAAATTACCACTCCGGCAGCATTCTTAACGGTGACTTTTACATTTGGAGCGAAAAGAAATTCAGAATTAAGAAATGAAAGACTAGCACCCGGACTTACAGTTATATCATAATTAATAACTAAAGGAGACCCAAAGAAAGTTAGCGATGTAATGTTTGGTGAACCATTGTATGCGGTTACTGTTGATGTACAACAAGAAGAGCTGACGTTAACTGCAACTGTTGCGGAACTAATACAACCTTGATTGTTTCCTGTTACGGTATAAATTGTTGTAACCGTTGGTGAAACTACAATTGGACTAGTTGTAAAAGATCCTGGTTGCCATAGCCAACTAACTCCTGTTGTAGTTGAGTTTGCGGTTAATGTTGCTGACGTTTGACTTTGATTTGTACATATCACAAAACTATTAGTTGAAGCAGTAACTGTGTGAGAAGGACCAACCTGAATTTGTTTTATGATGGTATTAGAACAACCACCAACAATATATGTGTAAGCAATGTTATAAGAACCTGCGGTAGCATTTTGAGAAGCATTAAAAACATAATTGCCGGCATTAACTGTAACCAAAGATCCACTAAACACACCTCCGCTAGGACTCGCTAAGGGATTTAAACTGATAGATTGACTTGAGCACGCGGAGGAAGGAAGATTAAAGCTTGGAAGGACGGTTGTAGCGACTAAACTCACATTGTCAATATAATAATACGCAGCATTATAAGTTGAGTTTGGGCAACTTGCAGGATTAGGAATTTGCGTTTGAGAAGTTCCTGGAACATTATTTAGATTACCCAAAGCAATATATTGTTCGCCAGCAACAGCTCCTGTTGTAAATGTAATTATTGCTTGCTGCCAACCTGAATGAACTGTAAAGTTGGTTGGTGAAGAAAACAGCATTGCAGGATTGTTGATGTTAATACTGGCTTGACTTGAACTAAAAAAAGATGTATTGGTACTTAAATAAACTTTGAGCGGATAATTCTCGATTGAGGCAGCTTCTCCCATTGACACATCGAAACTTAATTTATATGAGGTATTAGGTAGCAATGGAGAAGTAAGTTTTGTGTACATGATCTCGTTATCGGATTGAGTAGAATTAGTATAGTTATAATTGCAAAATATACCTGCGTAGCAAGTGCCGCCACTAGTGGAATTCAGTTGTTCGCCAACAAAGTTGCAAGGAATGCCAACCGGAAATGATGCAGCCGTTTGAAAATAATCTGGTGAACCCGGGTTTGCTGATTCCCAACCACAAGCTTGCCAAATTTCACTTGTAGAAAATGGTGTAAAGCCAGTCTCAAAACCTCCGTTGGTTACTAAGTTACATGGATTGGTTGCGCATGAAGTGAAATTTGGGAGAGCTAAAACAAAAATGTAAGTTATATTACCTTGTTCATTTAATCCGTTTCTAGGAATATATCTTAAAACATGAAGGCCGCTACCGCTTGAAGGAGTATAGCTAAAAGTTTGATTATATGTTCCTGATGTTGCACTTAAGATTCCTGTGAATGGTGTAACAACCTGAACACATTCGTAACCCCCACCTAATAATGTATTTCTGTCATTTGTATTAATTCCAGTGATCGCGACCGGAGAACCAACTGTTGTAGTATATATGAAAGTTGTTCCGCTTAAACCATCGTTTAAGCCTGCAATATCTTTACCAGGGCAAGTTGCAGTAGTATAAGTAAAGCCTGCACCAAATACTGTAGAACTATTGACAGCGTTTACGTTATAACCTAGATCACATAACACTAATCGCTCTTCCGGTTTAAAATATCGTTTAAATGCACTTGAACCGGAGGGTTGAGAATTGCTCATATTGAAGTATAGATTGTTATTCGCTGGGTTTGGAGTTGGATAGCACATATCTTCAAAATGCGAAAGAGTTGCACCATTTTCATAACAGCCCGGTGTGTAAACTGGTAAAGTAACTGAACCCACGAATCTGTTAGCGGTCGAACATTGAGTTGCATCAGGTGTAAATGTTGGGCAAGTGGGTTGCAGATCCGTTACATTGGCATTATACACATAGTTGTATTTGCTACAAAAGGCAGCAGAATTGCTTATCAAAGGGGTGTTAGCAGCATTTCTTAAAAATGAATCATAAAAACTATAGTAAAACGCGTTTGGTGCAGTAAATGGTTGGCCATTACTGGAAATTAATGTTGCTATTCCGAGCAAATGCCCTGCTTCGTGAAGGACAACTGTGTAAAAATCTTTTTGCAATGACGTAATTGTATTTGTGTTTAGAGAAACGTCCCAATTTATTGTTGGATTGTTAAAATTGAATCCCATAAAACCATGATAGAAATTTTGGCCTGCTATCGGAGAGGTATTAATATATGAATCATTTCCAAGTTTAATAGTTTTCCAAACTTCACCCGGAACTATTCCGCCACTTGTGGTATTTAATTTTTCTGCGTAAAAAGTACTTGCAACTCCCAACACACCTGATGAAGCCGCATTTGCTATAGCCACAGTCGTAGTTTCAATAAAGATATTAACCTTTGGTGTCCCTGTACTGAAATTAAGAGGTGAGTTAATGAAGTTAGAAATATCATAAAAAACTTGGCAAACAACTGCCCTTCGATCTAAGTCTGCTTGTGTGCTTCCATCCATGCCGCAGTTTGGCCCAAAATAAATATTGAAATAACCCGCACTGCATGAAGTTGACGGAGCGGCCATAGAACCTTCACTATGACCAACGCCTGATGATAGAATTTGTAATTGATCAATCTTATACTGTTTTCCAAACCGATCAAAAGCTTTTATCATTTCAAAATTAGGATTTGGATCAGCAGGACTTGGTGTTTGTGAGTTGAATTGCGCGCATTGAATTAGTAAAATCAAGATGCACAGGATGTTTTTTGTTTTTTTCATTGTTTAGTTTTTAAAATCAGTAAAGAGAAACTTCAAGTACTAAGATCAGGTACGGAGAACTTTTAGTGCGGGCATCAAACATAAACAAATAAAATCAATATCCAAATACGGACAAAACCTTTTTCGCATAGATATTTATACCTATTGAATTTAATGACATTAGGATCATACTCTATTTTAGATTATTTGTTTTTAATTTAAAATACCATGCTGCCGCAGGCCGCGCACTTGACTGAGCGAAGCGAGAGCGCACAAAAGTGGCGGTTTACCGCCACACCATATTATGTGCGTGGGCGCAGAGCTTACTTGGGTTTTGTAGCTGAGGCACGAAGCGAAAAAACACAAGTGTGCTTTGCTAGGGATAGCCAAAATGGCCTTCGG
>CAYYUS010000285.1:0-2641 GCA_964474925.1 uncultured Akkermansia sp.
CTCAAAGAATTGCTTCATTAGGCACGATAACGTATTATTAAAAGTGATCGAATACGATCATATCACTCCGGGAAAAGGAAATACCATCTATTCATTAAAATGCCGTAATGTTGAAAATGGAAAACAAAGTGAAGTTCGTTTTCGCTCAGGTGAAAAGGTTGATATAGTGAGAGTAGATGAGCATGAGTTACAATATATCTATTCGGAAAATGAATTTTTGGTTTGCATGAACCAAGAAACGTTTGAACAAGTTCATATTCCAAAAATTATTTTTGCCGACACTATTCAATTTCTTCAAGAAGGAATGATCCTCAAAATTCGATTCGATGAAACTGAAAAACCATTGAACGGTGAACTTCCAAAATATGTAGAGTTAACTGTAACTTATACCGAAGATGGCAATAAAGGAAAATTAGTAAAGCCGGCAGAAGTTGAAGGCGGAATAAAAATTTCGGTACCTATGTTTGTGAACATTGGCGACAAATTAAAAATTGATACCGAAACAGGCGAGTATATTGAACGCGTTATGAAAT
This sequence comes from uncultured Akkermansia sp., assembly GCA_964474925.1. Classification (GTDB taxonomy): domain Bacteria; phylum Bacteroidota; class Bacteroidia; order B-17B0; family Aurantibacillaceae; genus Aurantibacillus. The sequence goes on from CAYYUS010000285.1 coordinate 534, forward strand.
AAGATCGCATTAATTACAACACTCTAGTTTTCTATCTCCATCTCTCGCAAACCTTAATGCTGCGTTGTAATACCAACCGAAAAAAGAAAGTATAATTCCGAAAGCCATTACATAAAGGCTTCATTTTCAAAACAATACGTCTATTTCAGACTCTCACTTCCTGGTCGTTTTCCAATAAATTTTACTATATTTAACCTTGTCAAAAAAGAAAACCCACAATTCACATTTGATATAGTTTTATGAAGAAAATAGTACTCGTTGTTTTTCTACTCATCATTTGCACCAATGCCAATTCGCAAATTGCCGAAAGAACTCACATCCGTGGATTTATGGATATGGGTATCAATTACGATATGGATAAACAACAAACACATTTTCAATTAGGCGAGCAAGATCTTTTTATCACTTCCGATATTACAAATCGCATTTCATTTCTAGGTGAGTCTGTTTTAAAATACAATGCCGCTTCAACCACTAAATTCGCGGTAAGTCTTGAAAGAGCCATTTTTAAATACAATTACTTTCGCAATCACAACCTTTTTGCAGGTAAAGTGCACACCGCATTAAATTACTGGAATGATACTTACCACCATGGCCGTTTATTTTTTCCAACCGTTGGCCGACCAGAATTATTCAATCAAACTATCATCCCTTTGCACACAACCGGCATTGGTTTATCGGGGCAAGATCTTACAAATTTAAAAATTGGTTATACCATCATGGCGGGTAACGGACTTGGCTCAAGCGATATTGCCGATAACAATATGTTCAAAGCCTATGTGGCAGCCGTTCATTTTAAACCTGTTGATGGTTTGCGAATTGGTGTTTCGGGTTACTACGATAAGATCGATGGAAGTGTTCATAACCACGGCGGAGCTTCAACACACGTTCATAACCTAATTACACAAACGATCTTATCAGGCTCCATAGCGTATTTTAAAAACAAAGTAGAGTTACTTATTGAAGGATCTAATTGCAACAACAGTACCGATTCGCTTGGAAGCAGAGTTACTAATGCCATGTATGCTTATGCAGGATTTAGAATAAAAGACATCATCGTTCCTTACGCTAGATATGATAATATCATTTATCAAAAAGGAGAAATGTTCTTTGCTTCTCCAAATACAGAAGCGCTATCATTAGGATTAAGATATGAGATAAATTATCTTACCTCCTTAAAACTTGAGTACCAATACAAACGCACGGGATACTTAGCAAACTCTATTTATACAAATAATTTATTCTTACAGATCGCCATTGGACTTTAATATGAAAATATTCAAATACATATCAATTGTTGCGGTAAGTTTAATACTAAGCGCATTTACCAGAACGAAAAGTTTGCCGGAGCCTAATCAAATTGAAGGAGGGCTTGCTATTGTGAGCAATCCAAAAGGGGCTCCTACTGAAATGGCATTATCAAAATTAAAGTGGGTTTTAAAAGGCGAACAACAACGTTGGAAGGATGGAACAAAGATCACCTTAGCCTTTATGAAAACATCAACACCTATAGGTGATGATATGGCAAAGCGAATATTTGGAATGACCTCCAAAGAATTAAATAAGTATTTTCTTGCTCAAGTTTTTCAAGGAAAAATGAGTTCACCTCAGTTCTTTGACTCAGAGGACGACCTACTTAAATTCGTAAAAAATAACGATGGGGCAATAGGCATTACGAGCTTCAAAAATTCATCCGGAGCAACCACTATTACGATAGATGGCAAAAAATCACTATAAATTGGGGTCTTCTTTTAAACTGATCACAGTTCGAAACAAGATATTTTCTGTGGTGATCGGCATTATTTTGATCTTCGCTCCTTTTATTTTTATTTATTTTCCCAATAAACAAAAAGATCTTTTAGTTACCAGTTACAACAACGAAGTAAAACATATTGCTTCCACGGTTGCTTTAGGTGTTAACATTGCGCTTATTGAGCAAAACTTTAGCGGCGTAGAAATGGCCATGCAATATGCTAAATCCGATGAGCGTTTAACTTTTATTGCCCTTGTGCAAATGGACACTTTGGAAGCCGTTGGAGGAAAAAAACCGGAAATAAAATTAACTGCTTTTAGTGTTTACCCCGAAAAATATGACCTGAATCTTAACA
>CAYYUS010000285.1:2651-3008 GCA_964474925.1 uncultured Akkermansia sp.
TAAGCTTACTTCCTTTATGGGAAGCTTTATTGTGTCCCTTCTGAGTATGATCATTGGCTATCTTTTGGCAAGAAATATTTCGCGACCTATTTTAAAACTTCGTAATGCTCATTTAAAAGTTGGCGAAGGCGATCTTCAACAATCGGTAATGGTTAAGTCCCGCGATGAGATAGGAGAACTAGCGGTATCATTTAATCAAATGGTGAAAAAATTAGATAAGACCGAGACCTTACTCAAGCTACAAAAAACGCGTATTGAAGAAAAGAATAAAGAGATGATCGACAGCATTTCGTATGCTAAACGGATCCAATATTCTTTGTTGGCAAAGGACGTTGATATGAACCTTAGGTTTAAAGA
>CAYYUS010000285.1:3018-4443 GCA_964474925.1 uncultured Akkermansia sp.
GATATTGTGAGTGGCGATTTTTATTGGGCACACGATCTAAGTAATAAGCAATTTGCATTAGTAGTAGCCGATAGTACAGGGCATGGTGTGCCAGGTGCCATTATGAGTATGCTAAATATTTCGTGCCTAAACGAAGCTGTTATAGCCGAGAATTTAAATTCACCCGCCGAAATTTTAAATTATACTCGTCATAAGATCATTGAACATTTAATGCACGATGGAAGTTTTGAAGGTGGTAAAGATGGTATGGATTGCAGCATCATGAGCTTTGACCTAAAGAACAGTTCGCTTACCTATGCCGCTGCAAACAATCCAATTTGGATCGTTCGCGATGAAAAGATCATTGAGTTAAAACCCGATAAAATGCCCGTTGGTAAACACGATAAAGACTCTACATCATTTAGTGAACATACAGTGGGGCTAAATAAAGGTGATGTTATATACGCATTTACAGACGGTATGGCCGATCAGTTTGGCGGGCCGCTTGGAAAAAAATTCATGTACAAGCGCTTAAAGGAATTACTCATTAGCATTTCGATCTTACCAATGCAAGATCAGAAAGAAAAAATAAAGGCCTCATTACAAAACTGGATGGGTGAACTTGAACAGGTGGATGATATTTGCCTTATAGGTGTAAGGATCTAGAATATTCTAAGCTAAACTATTTATAGAATCTAAATTCCGTTCTTCTATTCATTTTATATTCGTCTTCGGTGCAAGGAACACCATCCGTACACGAGTTCAATGGTTCCGACTCTCCTTTTCCTATTGGATTCAATCGTGCTTTATCAATCCCACTCTTTACAAAATACTCTAATACGGCTTCACTCCTTTTTTGCGATAACTTTAAATTATCGCCGCCTTCTCCCCTAACATCTGTATGAGATATGATCTCGATCTTACTTTCCTTATTCTCATTGGCGATCTTAATGATCTTATCAAGTGTGAGCTTTGCTTGCGGAGAAATTACCGTTGATCTTACTTCATAATACACAAAATCACGGATCATAAGATTGTTATCACTTAATTTCAATTGACGTTTAACTGTAAGTGAAACATCCTCACTTTTCATATCTGAAAGATAAATAAGATCGGCCGGAATGGTTTTGTAAGCGAATTTTCCGTTAGCATCTTTACTTATACGAGCTACCAATTCATTCTTTGTGTTTGAGATATACAACTTCTCATTCTTGAATTTTTCTTTATACTCAAATAATTCAACCGAATAGATCTCTTTTATATTCACATCACTAAATTCAAAATCACCATCCTTGTTTGTAATTTTGGTTTGCAATACCTTGTTTTGAAAATCCCTTAATTCTACCACCTGATCTGCTATCGGATTGATCTTATCACTTACCGAAACTATCCTTGCTTTGATCTTTATCATAAGTTCATCCGAAGGATCTTTAGCTTCTACAACCT
>CAYYUS010000286.1:0-4438 GCA_964474925.1 uncultured Akkermansia sp.
TCTCAGTGCACACGTAAATCTCAACGCGATTACAAGTGCTCAGGAACATTAACTAATCAAACTGAAAATTAGCTCTTACAGGTACTATAAGTGAGGACTGATTGTATTCATCTAAATGCAATTTACCTACCAATTCTAATGGCAGATTTTGATGATTGAAGGATATGACCTTAAAGTGATCCAATTCGGGCAAAGTTAGTAAAACACTCCCTTTCTTGTGTCATGCTATTGTCATAAGCATGATTTAAACAAATAATATGAAAAACGCTAAAACCCCGTCAAACGTGGGTTTTAACGGGGTTTTAAGATTATTAATGGAAATGATATTCGTCAGTTTTTGTTATGCGGACCTAAACGCCGGAAGCACAGATTATTTTACTGAAGATTTTTTTGCCGAATTGATATAAGTATCAAGTTCGGTCTTTGACGACTCAAATGTTAAGGCCTCGTTTATTTTGTAGTAATTTCTTTTATCAGTTACGCGGCTGTAACCATACTTTGCAAGATCTAATTTTGCTTTTTCAAAACTAAGTAGCTCCATCATTTCTTTCACTTGTTCGGTTGACATACAATTAGCATCTACCACTTGTTTTGCGATCTTGAGTTTAGTATCATCAATTCCACCGGTGTTAACAGATTCTTTAGCGCTATCAAAATCCGCATCACTCATTGGTGTTGAACAACCTGATGAAGCTGTGGTTGTAGTAGTTTTTTCGTATCCATCAACTACAGGTTTTGTTTTTGTTGATGTTGTTGCAGCCGAATTTTTAGTTGCGCTTGTTGTAGAGTTACTCGACTTAACAGAAGATGAACCGTTTGACATTGTTCCACCCGACGATGTTGTTGTAGTTGTAACAGTTTGAGAAGTGGTGGTGGTATTACCCATTCCTCCCATATTATCATTGATACTAATATTCACACCTAATCCATTCATGTTCACATCTACTTTTGTATTATTTGCATCGCCACTACTCATGCCGGTTTTAGTTTCGGTTACCGTTTGATTCACTTGAACATTTGAATTTCCCGCTGTGCCATCATCTGCTACATTCACATTGCTTGATGCACTTCCATTATTGCTTACCACATTATTATTACTTGATGTGGGTTCAGTTGTGCTATAATGAACAACGGATTGCTCAGGATCAGATTTTGTTTGAGGACCAATTGCTACCGCGCTTACAGGACGAGCTTTGTAACCACCCTTTTTCTTTACACCAACGCTAAAAACAAATTCGTGATTCTTTACCGGCTCGCCACCTTGCATAAAATAAATATTTTGATCAACAACGCCTTTGGCTTTGTCTTCAAATACAATTTTTGCTTTGTAATTTGGTTGGATAAGATCAGTGACCTTTACATTGGTCTCTGCTTCTAAATTTTGTTTCACACCATTTATGATCAAGAAGAATTTTTCTCCATTCTCTGAAAAAACAACTAAGTTGTTTTGTGCGTTAATTCCAATGCATGCGAAAAGGAATGTAAGTGATAGAATTTTTTTCATGTGTTTGTTTTTTAGTTTGACGCTAAGTACAATTCAAACGCTGTGCTAAACTTTTTTTATTTGGTTTTTTTAACAGCTATTTGCCGCTTTTACTACCGTCGTAAGCCCACTTGATATACATAGAACCCCAGGTGAAACCTCCGCCAAATGCAGAAAGTATAAGGTTGTCGCCCGGTTTTAACCTTTTTTCATAATCCCATAAAAGTAATGGAAGTGTTCCGGCAGTTGTATTGCCATACTTCTCAATATTCATCATTACTTTATCGGTACTAATTCCCATTCGCGAAGAAGTTGCTTCAATGATGCGTTTATTTGCTTGATGTGGAACCAACCATGTGATATCGTTAGCAGTTAATTTACTTTTCTCCATCATTTTTGCACTCACTTCAGCCATATTGTAAACCGCGTGTTTAAACACTGCCTGGCCTTCTTGATGCACAAAATGTTTGCGATCGTTAACTGTATCATGCGATGGAGGCAATAACGAACCGCCTGCTTTCATATGTAAATGCACAGCACCGTTTCCGTCGCTATGTAAAATAAAATCTTGTATACCATTATCATCAGCGCTTGGTTCTAAAAGAACTGCTCCGGCACCATCACCAAATATCACACAGGTTGTTCTATCGGTATAATCAATAATGCGGCTCATCATATCGGCACCAACGATCACTACTTTTTTGTAGCGGCCTGTTTCAATAAACTGCGATCCTGTTGCAAGGCCATAAATAAATCCGGAACATGCAGCACCAAGATCAAATCCCCACGCATTTTTAGCGCCTATTTTAGAACAAATAAGATTAGCGGTTGCGGGAAATACCATGTCTGGCGTTACTGTTGCTACAATTAAAAGATCTATCTCCTCAGGTGAGATCCCTCTTTTTTTGCAAAGCTCCTGAACAGCTTTAGCGCCCATATCAGAAGTTGCTTTTGTTGGGTCGTTCTCAATGTGTCGCTGCTTAATTCCTGTTCGGGTTATGATCCATTCATCTGTTGTGTCTAAGATCTTTTCAAAATCAAAATTAGTAACAATGTTATCTGGAAGAAATCCCCCAATGGCGGTAATAGCAGCTCTCATATCAATTAAACTGAGTAGTTATTTTTTCACTCAATTGCGCTTCCACAACATCTTTGGACAGCACAATCATATTTTTAAATGCAACAGGACTTGAGATACCGTGACTGATCATCACGGTGGAGTTGATCCCTAAGATCGGCGTGCCTCCATATAACTCGTAATTAAACCTATTAAAATACTCATCGTTGAGTTTACGCTTCAATGACACCCTATAGAACGATTCTGCCATTTTCAACATGATATTTCCTACAAATCCATCACACACGATCACATCCACTTTATCTCCAAACAGATCGCGGCCTTCAACGTTCCCAATGAAATTGAAGTCTTTGGTCTCTTTCATTAAATTGTAAGCTGATTGCGTTACAAGATTTCCCTTTTCAGGCTCTTCACCAATATTCAGCAATCCAACTTTTGGATTATCTATCTTATAAATTTCTTTAGCATAAATTGAACCAAGGATACCAAATTGATAAAGTACATCAGGCTTACAATCGGCGTTTGTGCCAACGTCTAACATGATGCCATATCCTCCATTGAGCTTTGGCAGAATTGTTGTGATGCAAGGACGAATAACTCCGGGAATTGCTTTTACGGAGAACATAGAACCCACCAACATAGCACCGGTATTTCCTGCGCTGCCAAAAGCGTCAATTTGTTGATCCTTTAATAATTTAAATCCAATAGCAATACTACTTTGAGGTTTCTGGGAGAATGCTTTTGTTGGATGCTCGCCCATTTCAATTACTTCTTTGGTATGAATATACTCGAACGCGCTACCATCTATTTTATTCTCTTCAAAATATTTTAGAGCGGCGTCCTTATCGCCTATCAAAACGATCTTTACTTCTGGAGGAAGTTCTTTTAGAGCGAGGACAGCACCATCCAAACAATTTTTTGGTGCAAAATCACCACCCATTATATCAAGTCCAATTTTCATAAATAAGCGATCAATAAAATTTCTTAATTAAGAGCGAATTACAATTGTAAAACAAAGTCGAAAAGTAGCAAATATCCCCGAAAAAACGTAAGAATTGTTATCAACTGTTTACTGGTGAGAGTTCATAAAAAAAGCGGCAAATTTGCCGCTTTCTTACACTTCTTTACCTGTTTAGGCAGTAGCTTTTTCCATTACTACTTTTCCTTTGTAATATAGTTTCCCCTCAAACCAGTACGCACGGTGCATTAAGTGTGCTTCCCCGGTTACAGGATCTTTTGTAATGGTCATACTTGGTGCTTTATATGTAGCACGGCGCGAATCTCTGCGCGACCTCGATAGTTTTCGTTTTGGATTTGGCATGGTTTCTTATTTTAATTCTTGTTTAACTTAATTTTATTTAGTTTTTCCCAAATGGGATTTGTTTCTTCATTCTCTTCAGCACCACTAACCTCGCTGAGTTTCTTTAACATGCTATTATCGCATTTAAATAACTTCTTGTCAATTTCGCAAGGCACTTTTCTTGCGGGAATTGCGGTTAAAATGTACTCGTAAATATACTGAGTAACATTTAAAGCCGTTTCTCCTTCGGGTACTGCCATTATATCGTCAGTACTTTCGTTGGGGTTTCCGTATTTGATAACCAATTTCTCTTTTCCGGAAATAGGAATATCAAATCCTTTCAAACATCTGTCGCAATCAACACCAACAGTACCTTGCAAGTCAAAATCGATCTGCATGGCGTTGTTTTGTTTGAGCACAACTGCTTTTACCTTTACATTCACATCATTTACTTCTTCTGATGTTTCATGCTCTTTAAAGAACTTACCAGTAACTTCGAACTCAAATTCGTGATTACCAACAGACAAGCCTCCCGTATTTATTATGTACTTCGTTCTCCCCATATTCGTCCGTTCCT